>CADBRB010000113.1 GCA_902796955.1 uncultured Ruminococcus sp. | reverse complement strand
GGCTTTGCCCGTGAAAACTACGAAAAGGCTAAGTTCGGTGTTGCCGCTGAGGACATAAGAGGAGATTTTACACGCGCTGAGAGAATAGTGGCTCTCAACACGCCGCTTATGCAGCTGTGCTGGTACTTTATAATGGTTTTTGTGCTGCTTGTAGGCTCAAAAATGGCTATACAAAGCGGAGGCATAGATTTTGACGTGGGTCAGATATCTGCGATGATAACCTACGGCATACAGGTGCTTATGTCGCTTATGATGCTCTCCATGATTTACGTTATGATAACCTTGTCAGCGGAATCTGCAAAGCGTATATGTGAGGTTTTGGACGAAGCTCCGTCACTCAGAAATCCCGAAAACCCGGTTTTAAAGGTTAAAGACGGCTCTATTGATTTTGAAAACGTAAGCTTCAAGTATTCCTCACAGGCTAAAAAGTTTGCCCTTGCCGATATAGACCTGCATATAAAGTCAGGTATGACTGTGGGCATTATAGGAGGTACCGGCTCAAGTAAATCATCACTTGTACAGCTTATTCCCAGATTGTATGATGTTACGGAGGGAGCTGTAAAAATCGGAGGCATAAACGTAAAGGATTACGACCTTGAAACACTCCGTGAGGCCGTTGCAATGGTTTTGCAAAAGAACTTGTTGTTCTCCGGCACAATAAAGGAAAATCTGCGCTGGGGCAACCCGAATGCAACCGACGACGAGATTATAGAGGCTTGCAAGCTTGCGCAGGCAGATGAGTTTATAAGTACATTCCCTGAGGGTTACGATACGAAAATCGAGCAGGGAGGAACAAATGTTTCCGGCGGTCAGAAGCAACGTCTTTGCATTGCAAGAGCTTTGCTTAAAAAACCGAAGATACTTATTCTGGACGACTCGACCAGTGCCGTAGATACCAGAACGGATGCGGCGATTCGCAGCGGATTTAAAAAATATATCCCCGAAGTTACAAAAATAATAATAGCTCAAAGAATTGCTTCCGTACAGGACGCAGATATGATAATCATAATGGATAACGGAAGAATCGAGCATATCGGCACGCATGAAAAGCTGCTTACCGAAAGTCAGATTTACAGAGAGGTATATGAGCAGCAGACAAACGGAGGTGACAGCGATGAAGCCTGATAAAAAGCCGCCAAAAAGCGGAGTTTTAAAGAGAATTTTAAAAATGCTTATCGGCTATTATCCTGTACTTTTGCCGGTAACTGCATTCTGTATACTTTTTTCATCTGTTGTTGCCGCTGTACCGGATATACTGATACAAAAGGTAATCGCAATTATAGAAACATGGCAGAAAACAAGCGATTGGGGCTCTGCTGTAAAAGAGGTAGCTCCCAACATAATACTGCTTGTGGTTTTGTATATTCTTGCCCTGATAGCTGTGGTTATATACACTCAGCTTATGGCATTTATAACGCAGGGCTTTTTGTGTAAGATGCGCCGCTCTATGTTTGACGGTATGCAAAATCTGCCTATAAAGTATTTTGACACAAACAAGCACGGCGATATCATGAGCTATTATACAAACGACATAGATGCTCTGCGTCAGCTTGTTTCTCAAGCTATGCCGGCACTTATACGCTCAGGCTCCATAGTAATAAGCGTGTTTGTAGTTATGATTTATTACAGTGTTTGGATGACGCTTATAGTTTTAGTCGGTGTATTTATGATGATAATCGTTTCCAAAAAAATCGGCGGGGGCTCGGCAAAATACTTTATACGTCAGCAAAAGTCGATAGGTAAATCAGAGGGCTTTGTACAGGAAATGATGAACGGTCAAAAGGTAATCAAGGTGTTTAATCACGAAGAGGCCTGTAAAGATGATTTTGAAAAAATCAACGAGGAGCTTTGCGAGGACAGCTACCGTGCGCACGCCTATGCCAATGCGCTTGCGCCTATAATTATGAATATCGGCAATATTATATACGTGTTTGCCGCAGTAGCGGGCGGTCTTTTCCTGCTTACCGGCGTTAAGAACATCAGCATATCCGGCTTGGCGTTCAGCATAAGCATTGTTGTACCGTTCTTAAACATGACTAAACAGTTCAGCTCCAATATAAATCAGCTGTCACAGCAGATAAACTCGGTTGTTATGGCGATTGCCGGCGCAAAGCGCATCTTTGATTTAATGGATCAAGACGCCGAAACGGACAGCGGTTATGTAACTCTTGTAAACGCAAAAGTAGCCTCAGACGGAACTATAACAGAAAGCGATAAGCGTACGGGTCATTGGGCGTGGAAGCATCCGCACGGTGACGGCACGCTGACGTATACAGAGCTTAAAGGCGATGTCAGATTGTTTGATGTTGACTTTGAATATGAGGAAGGCAAGCCTGTTCTGCATGATGTAAGCGTGTATGCAGAGCCGGGTCAAAAGGTGGCATTTGTAGGCGCAACCGGCGCAGGCAAGACCACCATAACAAATCTTATAAACAGATTTTACGACATAGCCGACGGTAAGATACGCTATGACGGAATAAACATTAATAAGATTAAAAAATCGGATTTGCGCCGTTCGCTCGGTATAGTTTTGCAGGATACAAACCTGTTTACGGGTACAGTGCTTGAGAATATACGATACGGAAAGCTTGACGCCACAGACGAGGAATGCTTCAATGCGGCAAAGCTTGCGGGTGCCGATGACTTTATAAGCCGTTTACCGGACGGATACAACACTGAGCTTTCAAACAACGGAGCCAATCTGTCACAGGGTCAGCGCCAGCTTATTTCCATAGCGCGTGCCGCCGTTGCAGACCCGCCCGTTATGATTCTTGACGAGGCGACGTCTTCTATTGATACTCGAACCGAAGCGATAGTTCAAAAGGGTATGGATAAGCTTATGGAGGGCAGGACGGTATTTGTAATAGCGCACAGGCTTTCAACCGTTATGAACTCTGATGTAATCATGGTGCTTGATCACGGACGAATTATAGAAAGAGGAAACCATGAGCAGCTTATAGCCCAAAAGGGTACGTATTATCAGCTTTATACAGGCGCATTTGAGCTTGAATAATAATACTAATTCTCAATAAAACACATTAACATCTGTTTCGCTAAATCCCGCATAACTTTGTTGTCGTCCTCGGTGCGAAGCGCACTTTAGCTTTGCGTAATCGGTTGTTGATAGAAACAACAATTTTACTCGCATAAAAAGT
>CADBRB010000112.1 GCA_902796955.1 uncultured Ruminococcus sp. | reverse complement strand
ATCACCGGATGTTGAACAGATAGTGCCGGACGGTATCTCTACATCGTATTCAGAATTTGCAGACGGAAGATAAAACGTCAGCACACCCTGCGATTTAAGCGCAGGCTTTCTTTCAAGTCCTCTTTCAATACCGTGCCTGTCAAGGTTTTCGCCTGTGGCTGTGTCTACAAACATCTGTTTTTTCAGCTTATCAAGACGTACCTGCATTGAAAATATTTCTCCTGCCAGTACCCTCATGCGCAAATCCGTATCCGTTGCTTCTTCAATGTCCATGCCGGAGTATTCTCTGTAGCTGTTTTTCATTCTTGCAAGTATATCGTTATATTGCTCCATTAACATTCATCTCCAATCTGCCTGCTTTTCCTCCGCTCTCTATATCAATAGTCAAATGTATTATGTTGCCTGAGGATACGGCGATGACGTTCTTTACGGTTATGCTCTTTAGGCTTACCAGTGCTTCACGTACAAACATATCCGCCTGCTTTTGCAGGTACGGCTTCGAGCTGTCGAGCTTCCACAGCTCACTGCCCAGTGACGGCAGGAATACAAAACTGCCCTTTTTGATTTCAAGGCACATTCTTACCTGCTGCAATGCCTGCTCAATGCCGTCAATACTTCTTGGTCTGCCGTTTTCGTCAAGTGCGATATTACCGTTTATTATAGCAATATCCATTTTTTTCATCATCCTTTATGTAATTTCTCTGCCGTTTATTCTGACCGATTCGGCATTAATGCTTATGCTTCCGTCGTTTTTAAGTAAAATTGAAGCTCCTCCGGAGGAGTAAATCATAATTTCTCCCTCTGAGAGTGCTGTATTTTTACTTTTTACTCCCAAGCATATGCCGGAGTTTTCAAGCGGGACGATTACGGACTCTTCGCCGTGCGGAGGGTTATAAGCTATACCGTACGGAGCGGCGATGGGGATTTCTCTGTACTGTTGACATCCCTGTATGCGCAGAGTTTTACCGGAAGTATTCACGATTGCTCCGATATCGGCATTTTTGCCGTTTTTTGAAATTGAGTTCATTGCTTTAAGTATCCACATGATTATATGTCCTTTCTCAATTTGATTTCGGTATATTCTCCGCTGCTGTCAAGATGATATTCGCAGGCGGCTATCCTAAGTCCGTTTTCATGTATTTTTTCGTCGTTCAGCGTTGCTTTTGCCCCCAGAACGTCCAGCAGCATATACGGACATTTAAGAGTGTATTCAACGCTGTTCTTTTTTGAGTTTTCGATGATTTTGTCTGCAAGGCTCAGGTACTCGTTAGGCATTTCCGCACAGTTCAGATATCTGATATTGTGTATTCCTCTTTCAACTGCCTCGCTGTTTGTAACGGTGTAACTGTAATCATCGTGCAGGCTTAGTCTTGCCATAACGTGGGAAATCTGATTGTGACGATTGAGTGTTTTTGTCATCTCGCTGTACATATAACCGCCGGAATTTGAAAATAAAACGTCCTCACAGTTGTTATCGCCCGATATATCAAGATAGCCGTCAGGAGTTATTATGGGTTTTATATTTAGAAATCTTGTGCAGAAATCGTCTATAACCTGCCAGTTGCTCATGCCCTTGTTTACAACATATGCCGTGCTGAATGTACCGCATTTTCCTATAACGCCCTTTATTCCGTACGGCTTAAGGCAGGCTTCATACAGCACATCTATGGAAGGCAGTACATAACACCTCGGATACGCCTCACTGTCCAGAAGGGCGGATGTCATGCTCCGGCAGGTTAGCTTTAAAAGTGAAATTCCGTTGCCGCAATATAATGTTTGCTTATCCACATTACCTTTAAAAATCATCTTGCTTTCGTTAGTAACGCTTACCGATTTAAGCTCCGGCAAATCGTCGTCATATACAAAGACACCGGAAAAAATATCTGCCGGGACGTCCTCCTCACGGGCGATTGTCATACTGACAACAGAGGGCATTTCGGCTTCGTTTCCGTCTATATCACATACGGTAATTCTCATAAAATTACCTCGCTTCCTGCGGGGATAAGAATAAACGGTGTTTCTATATCGGGATTTTTTTCCACAAGTATTTCTATCGGACGGGCGTATTTTGCGGATATTTCCCATAAATCTGCGGTTTCTGCAAGAGTTACACTACGGTCTTTTGCAGAATCGCCGCTGTCAAATCGGCATTTCTCCAGGAATTTAAACGAATAACCGATTACACCGTCTTTCGGCTCTCGTGTCAGTGAAAGGTCGGTTAAAACAGCCTCAAACGGCGGAATGTCAGGTATTGAAAGTACGCCGCTGCCTCCGCCGTTGTGTATTTCCGCAAGCTTTAAAAATATATCAAGTGCGTTTTCTCCGCACAGCTCGCCCTCACCGGTAACTACCATTGCACGTTTTCCGTAATCGCCCTGTATTTCTCCCTTGTACGGGACCAAAATCCGCCTGATGTCACGTGCATAGGCTATATGCAGAGTGTGCGGATTATAAGGCAATATGTCGCCGTTGAATCTTAAAGCCGGTAATTTCATATTTTCTCACCGCCTTATCTTGTCTTTGCTTCGTTCTCATCATTTAAGCTGTGGATATAACGTCTTGCATCGTCCTCCAGCATACGTGAAAGCTCGGATATATCCTCCCTTTTGCCCAGCAGCTTATCCGCAAAAAATCGAGTAAGCTCCATTTGATAAGCCATTTGATAGTATTCGTTCAATTCAGCTCACATCCTTTATCTTATTTTCTGCCGTTATACTCACTTCGGCAATTACCCGGTTATCCTTGTCTGTACCCATTACTATCTCGTATACCGTACAGTTTACGTAGGTGTTGTTTTCTTGTCCGTTTTCTATTCTCAATTCAAATCCGGCGTTGCCGAACAGCTCGTCCAATCCGGCAAAATCAAGTATTTCAAGCTTTACGGTGTATTTGCTGTTTTGCGGCACAAAAGCTGTAGGGCGGCTTTCGCCAAAAGACTTTATGCCGTACACATCGGCGGTTGATTTTTCGTTAAACGATATAACACCGGGTACGGCGGTATTGCCTGCATATATAAAAACATCGTTTAAGGTTTTGATTTTGCTGTATGTCATGGCTCGGCCTCCTCTTGTGTGCAGGCGGTCAGGTCAAATATAACAGAGCCCTTAAAGGCACGCAGATTGCCGTCATAATCCACAGGTACAATTTTAAGTGAAGTTAGTCCGAGGTCTGTATCGGGTATACTTTTCAATATTGCTTCGGCTATATCTCCCATAGCATCTGCACACCTGAATCCGCCTGCACCGATGCTTGAGTATACGGCAATCTCTACGCTAAATTCGCCCAAGAATCCGCTCCCGCCGGTTACAACGAGTCCTCCTGCCGTTGCACCCTTAAGCTCACATTTTTTTACAAGAACGCACGCCATTACGCCTTTAACCGGTACGGTTATCCTGTTTGCGCTGTAGCCCTCATAAAAGTTTATGCCGGTAAGGGAATTGTCGGTTAGTAGGATATTGAGAATTTGCTGTCCGATACTTGTTATGATATTCATTGCAATTACCTCCGTTTATAATGGAGCTTCGCACGGGTTATGTTTGGCTATAACCGCCCAAACGTATATCGGCTCATTTCGGAAAATATACGGTTCGGCTCGTTTTATGTAATAATCCTCACCGTCATAACCGATTATAACGGTGTCCGATTGCTTATCAAACCGCAAATCGGGAGAGCCTATATACAGATAATGGCCGCCGTCGATTTCACCTATGGGAATCTGGTTACTGCCGATATACATCTTGTTTTTGTATCTGAGCGGCTGAATAAAAGCCTTAGATGTATTACTCTGCGTATATTCACCGTTTGTATTCATTGATTTATAGGTGATATCCGAGCCGTATTGCTCCAGAATTTTTAAAAATGCGCTTTTATTATTCATGACTGTCATCCTTTTAATAAGTTTAAGGGGAATACTAAAACCCGATAAAAATACAGAAAATCTTTGCGGCTCGATTTGCAACACATAATTGCCGTTTCTGCCTTGCAAAATAGCATTGTTTATGGTTCTTCTTCCGTGTTCTATCAGGTTTTAGTATGATTATGATTTCCGGAACAAATGAAGCGTGAAGTTAATTCCGCCAAAATCCATTTGCCCGTATTGAGAAACATATCTCACCCCGACTGTAATTTGCATTAATTGCGGAGCATATCCGTTTTAACTCTAATGATTATCCGGTTGTCATTATGTTGCCGCAAAGCTGAATGAGTCGCCGCTTATTTCATCACAGCCCTGAGTATACGGTAAAATCTCGGCCTTAGCCTGATTCCACACGCTTAAGGCATATTTTACTGCATCAGAGCCGTCCTTAAGAGAAAAATCTCCTGCTGAAAAATCTCTCAGCCTGCCAGAGCCTGCCAGATACAGCGTGTATTTATAGAAACACAACGAAGCGGCGGCGTTTTCAAATATGGACAGCAGGTTTTGATTCTCCGCATTTTCTCCCGCCAAAGCCGTTATATATGCAACGCAATCGTTTATTATATCGGTAAGATTGTTGGTATCAGCGGTTGAAAGTCCGCTCATAAGCTTAAAACGGTTAATAATGTTATAAATATTCATGGTTACACTTCAAGCTGTACAGATGAACCGTGAATGAGCTTGGAAAAGCCGTATGTAGACGTTATGGCGGCTCTTTCGAGCTGTCTGTCTATCAGCTTGTCATACTCTATCTGTACATCCCCCGCCTTAATCATTTCTATGGTGTATCTGTTATCAAGGCCGATTAATACACTGGAACCCGCAAGTATATTAGGCTGTACCTTTGCTCCGAACGGAGTTACCAGATTACCCGTCGAATGGAAATTCAATCCGGCTGTAGCGTCACGCATTTCGTCCATTAAAAGCAAAGCTCTCATTGTATCGCTTGTACATACTATTGTGTTGAGCTGATACGGATATAACGCCTGATACAGGTTTATCAAATCACCATAGGTCAATGTTCCTGCGGTAGCGCATGAAACGGTATCTATTTCCTCTTGAATGCTTTCTCCCGTGATGATTTCATCAATACAGTCGTTAAAGGCTGAAACGGAAATGTAGTTGCCTATCTGCTTAAGTACGGTTGAGAATGCGTCGATTTTCTGATATTTAAGCGCTTCATAGGAAGCAACCAGCATACGTCCTCTTTTAATAAGATGTACAAGCCCGGAGTTGAGAGCGATATTTGTTTCCGGAATAGTTGTACCCTCATTTGTAGGCGTCAGTGAAAGACTGTCATTTGCCATACTTGAGTGGAATGTTCTGTAGTCGAGAGAATCTATATAGGTTGTTGCGGCAACTAAATTTTCAACTGCATTGTTTTCGTTTATGGAAGTGGAAACAACCCGCCTTACATATTCGGGGAACAATGCAGATGTCTGGGTGGTGTTAAAAAATTTGGCGATTACATCGGATTTCGGCCCGCTCACCTTAATGTCGAATCTTTTAAGCTGTCGCTGAAAAGCATCTAATCCGTCAAGCTCGGTATTTTTATAATTACCGGACGGGTCAAGATCCTCCAGCACGTCGGTAAAGGTTTTTCCCGATACGGAATACATACCCTTTTCCAATGAAATATTGTCATAAAATGCCATGTTCTCATATCCTTTCTTATTTAATTAACAAGCCTACAACTCCGTTTTCCGCATCGTGTCGTATTATCCATACTTGCGTTCCGTTTTCGTCAACCTTTACTCCGCCCGAGCCGTCTGCGCTTATAGACTTAAAGCCTATCATAGATTCCTGCTCCGAGCATGGCAGCTCGATGTATCCGTCAAGCTGTACGGTTATATAGTTTCTGTTCTGGTCGGATATAATGCCGAAAATACTGTCGCCGTCCTCGCATACAGACACACCGTCAGCACTTTTGACGGTTACGGGTTTTCCTACAAGATGCTCCTTGCTCTTAAACGGAAGAGTGATTGATTCCTTGTTATAGCCGTAAAAGTTTTTGTACATTGAATTTTCCCCCTTTTATAATTATCACAGCATGAAGCTGTTGTTATTTGCAGACGCTTTGTTCAAATCAACGTCGGCAGTTTTATTATTACTTCGGTACAGTGCAGGCATACCTGTAGATTTACCGTTTTTAAGATTTGAGCCGTAGGCGGACTTAAAGGCCTTTAAGGTTTCAAAGTCCATTCCGTCTGCAAGCCTCATCATCACATCGCCGCCTATTTCTGGGAATATTACCGCACTGAGTTTTACTATCTCACGCTTCATATCCTCCTTATAGGCTTTTCCTATTTCTGCGTCCTTTTTAAGCTCGTTTATATATGAGCAAAGCTCTTCCGCTTCTCTTGAAGTAAGAGTAACGTCATCGCCTGTTTGAAGTGATTTTAAAATATCAGTCATGGTTGTCACCTCTTTTCCGGTATCGCTGTAGCTTTTTATAACACCTGCGGCTCTTTGCGCCGGTACAGCCACAAATGACCACTCATATGCGTCAGTGGGACGGTTTAAAACAGTATGGCACAGTTTGCCGCCGTATTTTTTGCCGATTTTATGTGTGCATTTGCCGGTGCGCCTGCTCTCGCCGCATATTGAGCAAATGCTTTCCTCAACGGCGCAGCCCACGCTTATCTCCTTGCGTATGCCTGAATCCAGCATAAGAATAAGCTCCTTCGTGCTGTCTGTAAGCGGCAAATACGCCTTTGCCACAAGCCTGTGGTAAGCCTCGCCGGCCATTGTTGTGCGACCCTCTGTTTTTTCAACATAGCACTTATATATCCTCGCCACTTGATTTTCCGCTTTAGGCTGGTGGTCGCAAATACCGGTTTTTCCCACAAAAAGCTTTTCAAGCTCATACAGCGCAGGTATAGAGAATCTCTCAAAATCTCTGTCTACTTCGTTATCGCACAGCACAAGGGAGAAGGTATACAGCTCATCGGCTTTCATTTCACGCCTTGTGTAGTTGTTTATCAAAGCCAAATCCTCGTTATCCGCACAAGCGGACATACATTTAATGATTTCACCGTTTTTCAAGCTTTCACCTCGCTTTCTTTATTTCAAAACAAATCCGGGTCATTGCCGCATATTCATATAAATCAGATAATCCTTGCTTATCCCTGCTCTTTATTATTTATGAGAAGCTCGTTTTCAAGCTTTACCGCTTGAGCGTTGGTAAGTCTGGCATTTGCAAGCTCCACCTCATCCTGAAGGTTGATATTCTCCCAATCAATGGAATAATCCATGCTCAAGCCGTTTAGCCTGAGCCAGAGATTACATATTTTAGATATACACGGATTGAGAAGCTGCCTGTAATACTCAAGCTCACTTGTAAGTATGTCTACCTGAACAGCCGACATTCTCTCGGTGCTTGACCACGATATACCCAACAGACACGGCGGT
>CADBRB010000111.1 GCA_902796955.1 uncultured Ruminococcus sp. | reverse complement strand
GGGCGACGGCGTACAGGAGGTTCTTGCCACAGCAGGCAACAACAGGCTCGGCGGCGATGATTTTGACAACAGAGTAATAGATTGGATGGTAAATTCCTTTAAACTTGAAACAGGTGTTGATTTAAGATCCGACAAAATGGCTATGAAGCGCCTTACCGAGGCTGCCGAAAAAGCAAAAATAGAGCTTTCCAGTGTAACAAGCACATCTATAAATCTGCCGTACATTACAGCGGACGCAACAGGACTAAAGCACCTTGACCTTACACTTTCAAGAGCTAAATTCAACGAGCTTACTTCAGACCTTGTAGAGTCAACAATGGGACCTGTTAAGAGCGCTCTCAACGACAGCGGTCTTTCCATAAGCCAGATAGACAAGGTGCTGATGGTAGGCGGCTCATCAAGAATCCCCGCAGTACAGGAGGCTGTTAAGTCATTAATCGGTAAAGAACCGTTCAAGGGCATCAATCCGGACGAATGCGTTGCCATCGGTGCGGCTCTTCAGGCAGGTGTACTCGGCGGCGAGGTTGACGGACTGCTTCTCCTTGATGTAACTCCGCTTTCACTCGGCGTTGAAACAATGGGCGGCATCATGACAAGAATAATCGACAGGAACACCACTATCCCGACAAAGAAGAGCCAGGTATTCTCAACCGCTGCAGATAATCAGACTCAGGTTGAAATCAATGTTCTTCAGGGCGAAAGAGAATTTGCACGTGACAACAAGCAGCTCGGAATCTTTACACTTGACGGTATTGCTCCGGCAAGAAGAGGTGTTCCGCAGATAGAGGTAACGTTTGATATAGATGCCAACGGTATTGTTAATGTATCCGCAAAGGATTTGGGTACCGGCAAAGAGCAGAAAATTACGATTTCATCAAGCACAAATATGTCAAAGGACGATATAGATAAGGCTGTTAAGGACGCCGAGAGATATGCCGCAGAGGACAAAAAGCGCCGTGAAGCCGTTGACCTCAAAAACGAGGCGGAGAATATGTGCTATCAGGTTGAAAAGCTTATAAACGAAAACGGCGATAAGATAGACAGCTCCGATAAGGACGACCTTAACGCAAAGACCGAGGCTGTTAAATCAGCTATAAGCTCAAATGATACAGACCGCATCAAATCAACAAAGAAAGACCTTGAGGACGCTATATTCAAGGTATCCGAGAAGATTTACAAGAACGCATCCGCTCAAGAGGCACAGCAGCCTAAGCAGGGCGATAACAACGTATACGATGCCGATTTTAAGGATGTAGAATAATCTGAATAAGTAAAGAAAATTGTACGTGCTGCACTTGTGGCGGTGCGTACAGTTCTTCATGTAAGTAGGTGATTTTTTTGGCTGATAAACGGGATTATTACGAGGTAATGGGTCTGGATAAAAACGCCAGTGAGGACGATATTAAAAAAGCATTCAGAAGGCTTGCAAAGGAGTATCACCCGGATCTGCACCCGGGTGACAAGGAAGCCGAAAAGAAATTTAAAGAGGTCAACGAGGCATATGAGGTACTATCCGATAAGGATAAGCGTGCCAGATATGACCAGTTCGGCCATGCAGGGGTAGACCCGAATTTTGGCGGTGCAGGCGGCGGAAGCCCGTTTGGCGCAGATATAGACCTCGGTGATATTTTCAGCAGCTTTTTCGGCGGATTCGGCGGCGGCAGGCAGGCAAACCCAAATGCGCCAAGACGTGGTACTGATGTGGACATAAACCTTGTGCTGTCATTTGAAGAAGCGGCAAAGGGATGTAAAAAAACAGTCAACTACACACGTATAGAAAACTGCAAATCCTGCAACGGAAGCGGTGTGAAATCCGGAACATCCCCAAGAACCTGTCCTGCCTGTAACGGCTCCGGTCAGGTAAGAATAAACAAGCAAACGCCTTTCGGTGTTATACAGACCTCACGTCAGTGCGATAAATGCCGTGGCAGAGGCAAAATAATAGATAATCCATGTCCGGCCTGTTCGGGCAGCGGGCAGACAAGAGCCAAAAACAGCGTAGAGGTAAATATACCGGCAGGTATAGACGAGGGTCAGATACTTAACGTAAGCGGTCATGGCAATTCCGGTAAAAACAGAGGCCCCGCCGGAGATTTGCACGTGATAATCAACGTTCGTCCTCATCCTATATTTGAAAGACGCGGCGACGACGTATGGTGCGAGATACCGCTGACATTTGCGCAGGCGGCTCTCGGTGCGGATGTGGTTGTGCCAACGCTTGACGGAAAGGTGCAGTACACAGTACATGAGGGTACTCAGCCAAACGATATATTTAAGTTTAAGGGCAAGGGCATACAGCACTTGAACGGACGTGGCAGAGGCGACCAGTATGTTACCGTGACTATTGAAGTGCCTAAGAATCTTACAAGCAGACAAAAGGAGATTCTTAAGGAATTTGACAGTCAGGGAAATGAGAAAAATTATCAAAAGCGCAAAGGATTTTTCGACAAGCTGAAGGATTTATTCGGTGATTAATGCTAACACCCGGCAGTAAGCGAATAAAGTATTTGCATAAGCTTTTTGCAAAACGCTGAATTAAATTCAGAAAAATCGAGAAACCAATAATTTAAATAGCCGCACGGTACTTGTTAAACTGTACAGTGCGGTATGTTTTTACAAAAGGAGTATATTATGGATTGGACAGAAATAGTCATAAGCGTATCCGTCAAGGATATAGACAAAGCGGGCGACATTGCACAGATGGTTGTGCCTTACGGCATCTATATAGAGGATTATTCGTCAATGGAGCAGGAAGTGCTTGAAATTGCAAATATAGACCTGATTGATGAGGAGCTTTTAAAAAAGACAGAAGTAAAGGCTTTGTTCACGTCTATATCAACCCCGAAGAAAATCCTGCCGAGGCGATAGCTTTTCTTTCCGAGAGGTTGAACAGCGAGGGAATAAAGCATGAAATCAATACAAAAAGCTGTGTAGAAGAGGATTGGCTCAACAACTGGAAGCAATATTTCAATCCTATAGAGGTTGGCGAAAAAATACTGATACGCCCAACATGGCGTGATAAGTATGACCCCAAGGGCAGAATAGTATTAAATCTTGACCCCGGTCTGGCGTTCGGTACGGGAACGCATGAAACTACACGCCTCTGCATAAAGGCAATAGAAAAGTACATCAAGCCGGGAGATAAAATGCTCGATGTGGGATGCGGCAGCGGAATACTATCGGTTGCCGGTATACTTTTAGGCGCACAAAGCGCAATCGGTGTGGATATAGACGAAATGGCTGTTAAAACATCGGTGGAAAACGCCAAGCTTAACTGCGTTGATGACAGATACACTGCGGTTTGCGGTAATCTTACAGATAAAATCGACGGAAAGTTCGATATAATAGCGGCAAATATAGTTGCCGATGCCATAATCATGCTCTCGGCAGATGTAAGCAGGTTTATGACTGACGATACGGTTTATATTACCAGCGGAATAATCGACAGCAGGGCTGATGACGTTAAAAATGCGCTCAAAAATGATTTTACGATAATTGATGAAACGACAGAAAAAGGCTGGTACTGTATTGTGTTCAAAAAAGCTGTTTAAAATATCAGATGCGGTTTAATTATGTTGCCTGCACAAGCACAGCCATGTTTTTTAAATTCCGAAAAATATATAGATGTTACAATGCAGGCGCATTTTAACAATTTATTATATATACTTCTTTTAGAGAATTATTTTTTGTGAGATTACTGGTAAAATATAAAAAAACTTTGTGCTATACTGATTTTTATTAAAATGGTTTACAGGTATAATAACAGAATTTATCATAATAGTATATGCTGTCATATAAAAACGCAGAGCTATGATAGATTTGATGAAGCAGGTGTTGAACTGTTTTATTAGGAATCAGCATCAGATACCGGTTTTTGGTTAGAATTGGCATAAGAAAGGAAAGATATAAAATGGATAAAAAACAAAAATCATCATTAAATTTGTTTTTGTCAGCATTTCTGATAGTTGCTTATGTAATTTGTGCTTATTTCTTTGAAAGGCTGATAGGAGCAAGAGTAGACAGTGCAACATTGCAAACCTTATTCAAGATTTCTATTTATATAATCTTCGGATTAGTGCTGTTTTATGCAACAAGAGTCGGAGAAGGCAAGCAAATAGTAAGATTCAGTTTATCATCACTTGTATTGCTTGTAATACCTTCTACGTATATTTTGTTCTGTCAGTTTTTCCCATCACTTCCGTTTTCAATCACACTTACGATGTGCGGTGATGTTGTTCTTTTGGCGGCAGTGATTTTGGGATACGGCTTACCGTATACTTTTACAAGCGGATTTGAGCTTGACACAAGTGATGAAGCCGAGCATAAAGAGTCTGCTCCTGCTGCGGACAAGGAAGAAACCGTTAAAGCGGAGGAAATTGACAATACGGAAGCTGACGGTACCGTTGCGGAGGAAAATGAATCCGAGAATGTTGAACCAGAACATGAGATTGCGGCGGAGAATGAAGCGTCTACTCTCTCGGCAGACAGTGATGATGTTGATGATGAAATAGACTCGCTTGACGACATTTAATGTTAAAAATGCAGTTAATACTATTGGCAGAGGTAGTAATATCTCTGCCATTACTTTACTCAGTGATTGCAAAAGGTCATATATTAGAATCTTAAAAAATAAAATCAGGAGGATAAATTATGTCAGAATGTACACACGATTGCTCAAGCTGTTCGGTTGACTGTGAATCCCGCAATCAGCCTCAGGATTTTACCGAGAAGCTCAATGAGCTCAGCAGTGTTAAAAAGGTTATCGGAATAGTAAGCGGAAAGGGCGGAGTAGGTAAATCACTGGTAACATCCATGCTTGCCGTAACAATGAACAGAATGGGCTATAAATCCGCCATACTTGACGCAGATATCACGGGACCGTCTATCCCCAAGGCTTTTGGAATAGAGGGCAGAGCCCAGTATAACGAGCTTGGTTTACTTCCTCGCAGATCAAAAACAGGCGTTGAGATAATGTCGGTCAATCTTTTGCTCAACAATGAAACGGACCCTGTTGTATGGCGAGGACCTATACTTGCAGGAACGGTTAAGCAATTCTGGACAGATGTAATTTGGAAAGATATCGACTTTATGTTTGTAGATATGCCGCCGGGAACGGGAGATGTGCCGCTCACGGTTTTCCAGTCATTGCCGCTTGACGGAATTGTAATAGTTACTTCTCCGCAGGAGCTTGTTTCAATGATAGTAGGCAAAGCTGTAAAAATGGCACAGATGATGAACATACCGATTTACGGTATTGTGGAGAATATGAGCTATTTTATATGCCCCAACTGTAAGGAAAAGCACTATCCCTACGGAAAAAGCAAGCTTGAGGATGTAGCAAAGGAATACGGACTTGATATAATAGGCAGATTGCCTATAGACAACGAGCTTTCAACCGCTGTTGATACGGGTACGGTTGAGCTTTTCTCAGGCAACTGGCTTGATAAAGCGGCTGAAAAAATCGCAGATGAGAAGTAACATACAATTTTTATAATTGTACCCAAGCCTTGATGATCTGATATTAAATAATTATCCCCTTGATACGATTTTTACAATGTATCAAGGGGTATTTGTTTATACAGATTTCATCTGCATCGCTATGATAAATTATGCCAATCAAAAGAAAATAATCGTACTTTCTGCGGATTAATTGCAGATAAAACTGTTTTTATGTTCGCACAGTATTGCTATAACTGCATGGTTCAATCATTTTGAATTTAATTTCAACCTTAATGCATTTAACAGGTAGAGAGTTTGTGCTTATTAATCAATACTTATAAAATCTCTTTTGCCCAATTTTCAAGGTCTGTCACTTGTTGAGTTAATCTTGCATCAACTGTTGTTGCACCTTCAACATACGGACGCAGTTTTTCGGCAGTTTTGCCTATTGCACTGCCGCCTGAGGTAGCAAAGGCATATACTTTTCTGCCGCCCCAGTTGTAAGCCTTGCAAAATGTGTTAATAATGTTTGGCGCACAGCCGTACCATATCGGGAATCCGATAAATACAGTATCATATTCATCAAAGGTATCTATCTTTCCTTTTACGGGTACATCTTTTTTACCGATTTTTTCACGGTTACATCTTGCCAACGGGTTTTTCCAGTTTAAATCCTTGGCGGAGTATACCTCTTCCGGCACTATTTCAAAAATGTCAGCACCAATACTCTCGGCAAAGGCTTTTGCCACAGCAGCGGTTGTACCCTCTGCGCTAAAATATGTTACTAATGTTTTTTTCATAATAAAAACTCCTTTTTTATTAAAGTATATGCTTGCGGTAAGGTGGCAAACCGGGCTGGCAATACAAAACCATATAATGTATAGATTTTATTTGCGCTTATTATACCATACGCTTATAAAAAGGTCAATGCTGATATAAACTGCGTGTTATTTGCTGAATTAGGATAGAGCGTATTGTAAAAAACAATGAAAAACAGTTTGATTCCTATTGACTTTGAGTGTTTATATGAAAAGATTTAATCCTGCTTTGACAAGTCAAAAATGTTAAATTGCCAAAAGACTATATAAAGTCTAAAATATTAATAAATTATTACAAAAGTATTTTTTTAAGACTTTTTAAAATACATGTGATATTTTTACGAGTTGTAATTTTAGTGATAATATCATAAGAGGCGAATAAACTATATCTATAGAATTAAAATTTGGTATTTTTGCCAAAAATTAAAACTATAACTTTCCAAAAGTATAATGTTAAAATGTGCGGTTTTACTTATAATAGGAGTTTCAAATGAGTTTGATGGTGCTGATTAAAAAAACATAATGCTAATCACTAATTAAAAACAGACAAGCTTTGCTATCTAAATTAAAGCTTGTCTGTTTTTAAGTGTAACATTGATTATAAAACAATGAATCAGTAATTAACACAGACCGCTGATGCGTAATAAACTATTCAGTTGAAAGACGGAGGAGTTACTTCTGACTTTGAAAACGGATTATTGCCCGGTGAAGGCTCTGACATACTGAAATACATTTTAGCTGCTTTAGTTGTTCCGAAATCCTGATTAGAGCCGCTGTTCTGCACCCTGTTAAACGCATCTCTGAACATCTGATTATGTGCTTCCTCACGATTCAATAGAAAATCTATTGTTTCCCTTACCTTTTTATCGTCAATCTGTCTGTAAAGATACTCATACACAACCTTTGCCCTCTGTTCGGAAGCGATATTGGAGAGCAAATCGGCACACAAATCGCCTGTTACCGAAACATAGTCGCCTGTCCAGGAATAACCCGACGCATTTATTAAGCCGGGATTCAATCCCAACAGGACGTGCGTCTGTATCTCTCCCGCAGAAACCGAAGCGGCATCTACATCGTGACCGTTAAGCATATTGATTGTAGACGCAACCATCTCCATATGACCCAGCTCCTCTGCCGCAATATCCATAAATAAATCTTTTATTTCGGGATCTTTTATTCTAAAGCTCTGTGACATATATTGCATAGCCGCCTTTAATTCTCCGTTAGCTCCTCCGAGCTGTTCTTGAAGAAGTGCGGCATACTGCGGATTGGGGCGTTCAACCTCTACGGGATGAAAAAGCTGTTTTTCGTGTTTGAACATAACAATACCTCACTTTCTGAGAATAGTATTCCGCCGTATTTTTAAACTATTCTTTTGCGTTTCGGTTTTGGAATGAGTTTGTTTGGAGTATTATAAAAGGTCGCCCAAAGCTTGACTTTGGGCGACCAGATGGGTTAATTCTTTATTTAACAAATCTGTTATTTACAGACCAAGGAACTTGACTTCCGGTGTATTTTTTTACAGTACACCACTTAAGATAATAGCCGGAGCCAAGTTTGCCATAAGTGCCATTATATCCATACAGATATATTATAGCGCCTTTTTTGTAATATCCTCCTGTAGCCCGGAAACCACCGTGGTAGCTTTGATATATAGTTGCATATGTGGTAGTAATATACCAGCCGGAACCACTATAGCCCTGAGTGCTTTTGCTTGGCACAGCCACCTTAGCGGCATTTGCCGTAAATGCGATTGAACTCATAGCAAACAAAGTTGCCATAACCAATACTAATGCAATAATCTTCTTCATAAATTTTAACCTCCTGAATTTAAAAATTTTTTATGTTAAAAGCGGCCGCTGATAACCTATGGTTACTGTACCGTCATTGTACCACAAAAAAATCCAAAAGTCAATGTTTCATTGACAAAAATCAATGAATTGGAGATAGAATATAATATACAATATAGAAAAGAGAAAAGAGAAAAGGATGAGTTGGAGGTGTTATCGTGGGCTATTGCAGATTCAGTGAGGTTTTGCGTTCTTTACGCATACAGCGTGGGCTTACACAGCAGGAGCTTGGCGGGTTTGTAGGATTGTCAAAGGCAGTAATCAGTAAGTATGAAAACGGGATTGGGTATCCTACGCTCGATTCTCTCATATATTTTGCGGAATATTTCGGGGTAACTACCGATTACCTTTTAGGTGTGGAACACAGCAAGCTTATAGATGTGTCCGACCTTACAAGCGAAGAAATCGAAACGCTTAACAGTATAGCAAGAGAATACAGAAAATACAAAAAATAACCGACGTTAAAGTTTTCTGCTTTAACGTCGGTTATTTGTTTTCTCTTTAGTTTGATTATGAGTATGCCGTACACATTTGCCGCAAAGCCTTAAAGCCGGTTAGCCGTTTGATTTGTGTTCATGTGGAGCATATCAGGAGAATTGATGCTCCGCTTTTATTACATTACCTAAAAGTTAAATGTATGTCAATCAAATGGATTTCCTGACAGGGTGACGAATTACGGTTTTAAGCTTGTCCGGCTCTGTTTTTCGTGCGTCGCTCAGGTATATTTCGTGATGGAATCTGTTCTCGGTTATATCAAGCTCATAGCCCTGTTCAAGCATATATTTGTGCATGAGTTCCACGGTTTCCGGCTCGTTATCATACGGACCGATGTGCATACACTGCACACAGACGCCCTCGTTGTATGTGAAAAAATCTACCTTTGAAAAATCTGCTTTTTTCTTTGCGGTTGCTTCGTTTACTGCCCAGTCAAAGTCATCTTTTGTTACGAAGTCGGGCAGACGTATAAGTGAAATCCAGTTAAAGCTCTCCTTATGCCGATAGTCAACGCCGTTTATGCCGTCCTGCCACCAAAAGCCCTCCAGCGGCGGTACGACATAATCAAAATATCCCTCGATTTGACGACTTGATTTTTTACTCATCTTAATAGTATAAGCTATACCGTACAGCATGGGGATAGACTGCTTATACTCTCCGTTTTCATCATTGGGATCGCCTTTTCCGCGCACTGCTATGTAGTTCATTTGCGGTATGGTAACAACAGAAGGTTTATTCTTGGGCATATAGAACACTTTGTATTCTTTTTTGTAATCAAATGCCATCGCCGATTTTCCTTTCGTTCCAATTTTCCAATGTTAGGCAGGTGATATGTTCGTCTACGGTTTTGTTAATTGTTACCCATTTTTCACCGTGCTTTGTGTATTTGTAGATAAAACCGCATTTTTCCTGTACACGTTTTGATTTTTCGTTTCCGTCAAAATATCCGCACCACAGCTTTGTGAGTTTAAGCTCCTCAAAGCTATGCCTGATAAGCTCGTTTACAGCTTCCGGTATAAGTCCCTGACCCCAAAACGGCACGCCTATCCAATAGCCGATTTCACCCTCATCGTCAGGTATTCCGATATTGCTTGCTTTGCCGCACATTATGCCTACACTGCCCACTGCGTGACCTACGTTTTTAGGAACTACCGCATATGTTTCGGGCATGGATAATACGCTTCTTATTACACTAAGGCTGTTTTCAACGCTTGTGTGTGCCGGCCAGCCCGCCGCAGGACCTACCGCAGGGTCTTTTGCGTACAAATACAAATCTTCTGCGTCAGATTCCTCCCATGGGCGAAGTATAAGTCGTTTGGTTTGAAGTATCATTTTAACACCGACTTTCAATTATTGTTGATGAATTTTAGCATAAATAAGTATTATTGTCAACACAGCTCTGTCTGTACGGGAAGCCCCCTGCCTGCCAAAGGCGGGCATACTGCCGAAGCATAGCTTCGGCAATTACGGCGGCAAGCCGCCGTGGGGCTTCCCTAAAACTCAGCCGTTAAAACAAGCGGAGAGTTTGCGGTGCTTGAAAACTCAGCCTGCCCAAAATTAAAGACTGCCGTTAAAATGAACGTGGCGAGCGGTGCGCATTGCTTCTCCACGAGAGCGGTACATCGTAGATTTCCGAGTAGGAATCCACCTCGTCACTTGAACACGGTACCGATGGTATAAGCCCGGTACATTCGCTTGCCGAAGCCACCGAGTAATCATCGCTTCCCCAGCCTAATTCGTCATCATAGTTATATGGGTATCTGTACTTATATTCCATAAATTTCACCTCCAACGCTATTTTGTCACGGTGCGCTTTAAAAATTCCCCTTGAAATACATTGCTAAAAAATATGCGTGCTTTTTCTGTGATGTAACATTTTAATTTTTACAAATATGTTATGTAAACGTGCATAATCAGCAAATTTTGTTACATTTACCTATAATTAGTCGCCATTTATGTGGAATTTATAAAAAAATGAGAATTTGTAAAGAAATAATTGAAAAACACCTGTAAATGTGTTACAATTAGTATTACTGAAAATAGGTCTTGTTAATGGCAAAAATAGTCTTTAAGGCAAGACTGAAAAATCAAAATTTAGGAGGAAATTTAGCATGAGTATTATGAAGAAAAGTACAGCTATGCTATTAGCTGTATTGATGTTATTAAGCTCGTTTGCGTGCCTCGCAGTATCAGCTGTTGATACGTATACGAAAGTAACATCACTCAGCCAGATAACTGCCGGTGGCAAGTATCTGGTAGTTTACGCTGCTGACAACAGTTATGTTACCAACACCATAACCAGCGGCAAAATTGCAAAGGGCGCAACCGTAACAGGTGATTCGGTTTCGACCCCGGACGCTTCTTTGGTATGGACTCTTGAAGCATCCGCAACAAGCGGCAAGTTCTACATGAAGAACGATGCAACAGAAAAGTATTTGGGCGACAGTACAAGCGGCACAAGTGCTCAGTTGACAACTACTGCGGTTGACCTTGCAATCACAAGTTCATCTGTAGAAAACGCTTTCATTCTTACGTTTACAAACGGTACAAACGAAAGAGAGCTTGCTTATTACGCCACAGCTTCAGATTTTAGAATGTACGCCACAACAACAGGCGATGCAACTACATCTTTCTATCTGTACAAGTTAGGCGGAAGCACACCTGCTCCTGCCGGAACAAACACGATTTACTTTACAAACAACAAGGGTTGGTCAAACGTTTACGTTTATGCGTGGAACGACACAACAAGCGAGCAGAACGCCGCATTCAACAGCGCACCTGCCATGCAGTATGTAGAGACCAACAGCTACGGTGAGGGTATTTATTCCTATAATTGCTCTACAAGCTATGACCACGTTATATTCCATAACGGCGACGGCGTTCAGACGGTTGACGTTGCCACTGCTGATATCTTCGCAAACGGCAACAACGCTGTATATCCGGACCAGCTTTCAGGCGGCAAGTACACTGTAGGCTACTGGAAATACGAGGCTGCCGCACAGACTACATTCCATGTAGTTGTTGACTATGACGGCGGCGATGATTCCAAGGGACTTATTCAGGATTACGATGATTACTATGAAGCAGGCACAACTCTTGACTTCGTAGCAGAGCCTGAAACAGGCTATGTATTCGACGGATGGTATCTCGTATCGGGAGCAAACAGAACTCTCATCTCCAACAATGCCGAGTATACATACACTGTAACTGCAGACGCTAACATAGTTGCTGTATTTACACAGCCGGCTGCTAAATACGAAGTATTGGTAGGCGCAGGTGCAAACGGTACAGTTAGCCCTGAATATGCTGATGAATACTCATTCGGCACAACTCTTTCATCAACAGCTACTCCGGCATCCGGCTATAAGTTTGTACGCTGGGAAGACGGCGACGGCGTTGAGATTTCAACAGACGCTACCATTACCTTTACGGTTAATAAGAATATAGAATACTATGCTATATTTGCTGAGGACGTTGTAGTTGAAACCGGATACAACAAGGTTACATCAGCTTCCGAGCTTACAGCAAACGGCAAGTATCTGTTCGTATTAAAGGACAAAGACATTGCTGTAGGCAACGGTCACACAGCAGTTGAAACAACAGCTGCAACATTTGCAACACCTGATTCCACAATAGTTTGGACACTTGAAAAATCAGGCGACAACTTCCTTATCAAGAATGAATCCTCAGGCAAGTATCTCTGCTGGGGCTCATCCACAACAGGCGCAATGAAGGACGCTGCCGATGCTGTAGCAAATGCTGTCAGCGAGAACGGCGACGGCACATTCAGCGTAGTTGAAACAGTGAATAATTCAAGAAGACTTGCCTACTATGAGTCAGGCAACAACTTCAGATGGTATGCTCTTTCAAATACAAACCCCTATAAGTTTGAAATATATAAATTCGGCGAAGTAGCTCCCGCTGTAGAAACAACGAAGCTTTACTTCACAAATCCGGGCTGGTCAAAGGTTCAGGTTTATGCTTGGGATTCAACGAAAGAGGGCGTTGAGAACGCTCCGTTCGCTTCTGCTCCCGAAATGACATTCGTTGAGAACAACGAGTTCAACCAGGGCGTATATGTATATGATCTCCCAGAAACATATGATAAGGTTATATTCCACAACGGCGAAGGCACACAGTCATCCGATATCGCTGTATCCGCTATCTATGCAAACGGTAATAACGCTGTTTACCTCGACGGCAGCACAGTTGGATACTGGAAGTATGAGGCGCCGACACCCAAGAAGGTAGACGTTCTTACAGAGTGCGATACAACAATGGGTACTATCACCGTATCTGCTCCGGCTGACGGAAAAGATTATTATGTAGGCGAAGAAGTTACATTTACAGCCACAGCAAAAACAGGCTATACATTTGTTGCATGGTGTGACGAGAACGACACTGCCGTTTCATCAAATGCTACATATAAGATTACACTTACAGACGATGTTTATCTCATTGCTGAGTTCGTAGCAGACGGCGAAGAGCCTCCTGTAACAGTAGACGAGATTTACAATAAGATAACAACAGACGCACAGATTACAACAGGCGGTAAGTATGTATTCGTTCTTAAAGATAAGGTAAACGAAAAGGATATCGCTATAGCTAATCCTGCAACAGGCACAACAGTTAAATCTGCTGAGGTTACTGTCGCTGCTTCTATTAAGAATCCTGACGATGCAGTAATCTGGACGCTTGAGGTTTCCGGCAAGAACTTTGTTATAAAGAACGTTAAGTCCGGTAAATACATTAAGGGTTCTGCTTCAGCAACAACTACAACTCTTGTTGATACAGCCGAGGGCGCAGATGTTGTATTTGAATCAAACAACGATGGTTCATTCAGCATTTATGAGTCCACAAAGAAGAGATATTTTGCATATCTCGCAAGCTCCGACGTATTCAAAACATATGCGTCAGGCTCAAATCCAAAGGATTTCTATATCTATAAGTTAGGCGCAGAAGCTCCGGCTCCTACAACCTCAAAGGTTTACTTTACAAAGCCTAACGATTGGTCAAAGGTTCAGGTTTATGCATGGAGTTCAACAGACGAAACAGTTAAGAATGCTGAATTTGCAAGCGCACCTGAAATGACATATGTAGCTGACAACAAGTTTGGTCAGGGCATATATTCCTACGATCTCGCTGATACATATGACAGAGTTATCTTCCACAACGGCGCAGGCGCACAAACACCTGACGTAACTGTTTCTGCTATCTATGCAAACGGCAACAACGCTGTTTATGTTGACGGCAACACAGTTGGCTATTGGAAGTATGAAGAGGCTCCCGCAAAGGTTGAGGTTACGGTTACTGCAACATCTGAAGATGAAGAAAAGGGTATTGCAGACGTAAGCAAGCCGGCGGACGGCAAGAAGTATTACACAGGTGAGGAAGTAACCTTTACGGCTGTAGCTGATACAGGTTATGTATTCTCAGGCTGGTATGACGATAAGGACGTTCTTGTTTCTGAGGATGAGGAATACAAAGTAACTCTTACAGGCGACCTTGAGCTTACAGCTAAGTTCGTATCAGAGAGCCAGGCTCCTTCATCTGATGATAAGGATTATACAAAGGTTACATCTGCATCTGCTATTACAGCAGGCGATTATATCTTCGTTATCACATCCGCTAATGTTGCTATCAACAGCACAAAGACAGGCACAGAGGTAACAGCAGGCGATAAGATAAGCACACATGACAACACTATCGTTTGGACTCTTGAAGCAGCCGAGGGTGGTTTTGTTATCAAGAATAAGGATACAGGCAAATATATGAAGGGTACATCTTCCGGTGCAACTCTTACATTTGCCGATACAGGCATAGTTGTTGCCTTTACAGATAACAACGACGGCACATTTAAGCTTATAAGTGCTGAAATCAACAACAAGAAGCTTGCTTATTACAACAATCAGGACTTCAGATGGTATGCTCAGTCCAACAGCAGCCCGTCAGATTTCTATGTATACAAGCTTGGTTCAGGCACACCTACAGTTGATGAGAACGCTCTGTTCTTCACCAATACAGAAGGCTGGTCTAAGGTTCAGGTATATGCTTGGAACGAAACAACTCATGTTGAGAACGCCGCTTTCGCAAGCGCTCCGGAAATGACATTTGTTGAGAACAATGAGTTCAATCAGGGTATATACACATATTCACTCGATAAGACAAAGTACGATCACGTTATTTTCCATAACGGTACAGCTCAAACACCGGATATCGCTGTTGCAGATATCTATGCAAACGGCAACAACGCTGTTTATATGAACGGCTCAACTCCGGCATTCTGGAAATACGGCACCGTTGTTGTAGCTCCTGTTGAGGTTTCTGTTGAGGCTGATACAGATAATGAAGCAATGGGTACAGTATCTGTTTCTGCTCCTGCAACCGGCGACAAGTACTATGAGGGCGACGAGGTTACATTTACCGCCACAGCTAAGACAGGCTATGTATTTACCGGCTGGTATGACATGGAAGACACAGTTGTATCAAAAGAAGCTGCTTATACATTTACTCTTGGTAAGGACGATATATTCCTCATTGCACACTTTGCCGAGGAAGGCGACGAGCCTGAGCCGGATGATGACATCTATAACAAGATAACATCACTTTCACAGATTACAACAGACGGCAAGTACGTATTGGTACTTAAAGAGGGTGACCTCGCCGTAGATAATACTCTCCATCAGGTAGCTATAACAGGCACTTCCATAAAGAATCCTGATGCAGCAATCGTATGGGTAATCGAGAAATCAGGCGATTACTTTGTAATCAAGAACGAAGCTGTTAGTAAGTATATCGATTGGACAACAGGTACAACTGCACGTATGTATACCGAAGGTGAGCCTGTATACTTCGTTGATAACGAAAACGGCACATTCTCAATAGTTGAATCCACAGGCACAAGAAGAATGGGCTACTATGCAAGCGGCATCAACTTCCGCTGGTATGCATTGAATTCTTCAAATGCTTATGAGTTCTATATCTATAAGCTCGGCGCAACCGCTCCTGTACCTGAAACAAAGACCACAATTTACTTTACAAAGCCGAATGACTGGTCTAAGGTTCAGATTTATGCATGGAGCTCAACAGACGAAACAGTTAAGAACGCTGAGTTTGCAAATGCACCTGAAATGACATTCGTTGAGAACAACCAGTATGGTCAGGGAATCTATTCCTATGAGCTCAGCGACAAGTATGACAGAATCATATTCCATAATGGCGCAGGCGCACAGACATCTGACATAAATGTTGAAGATGTATACGAAAATGATAACAATGCTGTATACCTTGACGGCAGCACAGTAGGCTACTGGAAGTATGAGCCTTCCGTACCTGTAAAGGTTGACGTAGCTGCAGAGTCAGACGATACAACAATGGGTACTGTAGCAATATCCGATCCGGCAGACGGAAAGGACTATTACACAGGTGAAGAGGTTACCTTTACAGCAACAGCTAAGGCAGGCTACAAGTTCATAGGCTGGTTTGATATGGAAGACGAACTCGTATCAAATAAGGCTACCTATAAGGTAACACTTACAGAAGATGTAATGCTCATAGCTAAGTTTGAGGCTGAGGAAGAGCCTGAGGATAAGGTTTACAACCTTGTAACAAAGTTAGCTCAAATCGCAGAAAACGGTGAGTATGTAATCGTACTCGCATCAACTTCAAGTGCAGTCAACAGCGCTCTTAAGGGTGCTGAGGTTGCAGTAGCAAGCAATGCTATAACCAATCCTGCAGAGGCAGTAGTTTGGGTAGTTGAGAAGTCCGGCGATAACTTCGTTCTTAAGAATGCATCAACAGGCAAATACCTCAACTGGTCATCAAGCTCAACAGCCACTATGGTTGATAGCGCTGAAGATGCTGAGCCTGTAACATTTGTTGACAACGGCGACGGCACATTTAAGATTGTTGCAGCTCTTGAAGCGGCAGGCAACAAGCACCTTGGATATCTTTCAAGCAGCGACGCATTCAAGTGGTATGCTCCTTCAAACACCAATCCTTCAAACTTCTACTTCTATAAGTTAGGTGAGGTTGAGGAAGAAGAAACATTTACAACTGTATACTTCACAAACGGTGAAGGCTGGACAGATGTACGCATCTATGCATGGAACGACACAACACATGAGGAGAACGCAGCATTTGCAAGCGCACCGAAGATGACTCTTGTTGGTAAGAATGAGTTTGATCAGGATATCTATTCCTATGAGCTCAGCGACAAGTATGATCACGTTATATTCCATAACGGTACAGCTCAAACAGTAGACGTTACAGTATCTGCTATCTTTGCAAACGGCAACAACGCTGTTTATCCGTCAACTCAGGAAAACGGCAAGTTTACAGTTGGCTATTGGAAGTATGAAGATACAACACCTGAGAAGGTAGATGTTGCTGTTGATACAGACAACGCTACAATGGGTTCTGCATCAGTATCCGCTCCGGCAGACGGAAAAGACTATTATACAGGCGAAACAGTAACATTTACAGCTACAGCTAAGCCCGGTTATAAGTTCGTAGGCTGGTATGACTTAGAGGACAAGCTCGTATCTGATAAGGCTTCTTATTCTGTAAAACTTACAGGCGATGTAGAGCTTATAGCTGTATTCGAGGCTGAAACTCAGGAAGAAGAAAAGTTTGAATTAACAGTTGAACAAGCTACAGGCGGTTCTATAGCTGGCGCACAGTCAGGTGCTGTAACTGCCGGTACATCTATCACATTAACAGCAACAGCTAATGAAGGCTACAAGTTTGTTAAGTGGGTAGACGATAATGGTACACAGCTTTCAACAAACAGTGTTTATACATTTGTTGTTAATGCTAACACATATGTAACTGCTGTATTTAAGAAGCTCTATAAGGTTACTGCGGCTGCTGATAAGGCTGCTGCCGGTACAGTAAATAAGACGCTCTTCTATGTAGATGACAACGAAACATTTACAATTACAGCAACAGCAAAGACCGGTTACATCTTTGCAGGTTGGACAAAGAGCGGCTCTGCAACAGTTATTTCTACTAACAGCACACTGTCAACAACAGTTTCAGCTGATACAAACTTCATAGCTAAGTTCAATCAGCGCGGCGATGTAAATGCTGACGGTAATGTTACAACAGTAGACGTACAACAGATTCAGGATTACCTCACAGGTAAGACTACACTTACAGCTGCTCAGCAGGCACTCGCAGATGTAAATGCTGACGGTTCTGTAGATCTTCTTGATGCATATCTTGCATATTCATTAACAAAATAATAGTTCATGTAATAAATTTCTCTAATAATTAAATTATCCCCCTGCCGCATTGCGGTGGGGGGATTTTGTATGTAAATAACTTATAAGTACGCATTTGATTCTACTGATTTGAAATGTGATACTATCTTCTAATAAAACCCTTTAACATTTGTTGCGTTAAAATTTGCATAGTTGTGTTGTCGTCCTCGGAATACGTCAGTATTCCTGCGT
>CADBRB010000110.1 GCA_902796955.1 uncultured Ruminococcus sp. | reverse complement strand
TCAGAAGAGTATCAAATAAAGATTGAGGCAATATTTACAGCATAGCTATCCAATAAGCCGGTTGATTTTGGCATAACAGAGTTGAGGTTGTAATTTATGAAATGCCCGTTTTGTAATTTTGAGGAGAGTAAGGTTATAGATTCCCGTCCCGCCGATTACGGCGAGAGAATTCGCAGACGCAGAGAATGCCTTAGCTGCGGCAGACGCTTCACTACGCATGAGGTTATCGAAACTATACCTCTTGTGGTTGTAAAGCGTGATAAATCGAGGCAGGTTTTTGATAGAAATAAGCTTAGGTCAGGCATTTTGCGTGCCTGTGAAAAAAGGCCTGTTTCCATAGATATGATAGAATCCATTGTTGACGATATAGAGTCAAAGCTTCAAAGCACGCTTGACCGAGAGGTTTCTTCAAAGGAAATAGGCGAATATGCTCTTGAACTTCTAAAAAACGTTGACGAGGTTTCCTATGTCCGCTTTGCCTCTGTTTACAGGCAGTTTAAGGACATTCACGCTTTTATCGAGGAACTCAACAGGCTGCTTGATGAAAAATAATTTGCGCAGTACTCTTTATGCAATAAAATGTATATCTGCCCTTAAGGGCTTATATAGAATATCAATGTCGCTATAGCTCAGCTGGATAGAGCGACCGCCTCCTAAGCGGTAGGCCGGAGGTTCAAATCCTCTTAGCGACGCCAGATCTGCCCCGTCACTTTTGTGGCGGGGCTCAATTAATAGTGAATAGTGAAAAGTGAATAGTGAATAGTGAAAAGTTAATAGTGAATAATCTGACTGCACGGGACGGTTTACAATACCGTTCATTGCGGTTAATTTTTGGCTCAAAACCGATTATAGCTACGCAACTTTTATTAACATATAATGTTAATAAAAGTTTATGTAAAACACGGATAATATGTGGTATAATCTAAAAAAGGATGTGAAAGAGTATGATTTCATCAAACATAAAATTCTTACGTGAATGTCTTAAACTCACACAGGAGGAGCTTGCGGAAAAACTGGAAGTATCGAGGCAGACCGTAGCAAAATGGGAAAATGGCACAACTCTGCCTGATGTGATGAAATGTATCAAACTTGCGGAAATGCTGAATACTACCGTAGAAGCATTCGTCACATTTGATTTGGATGCGAAAAAGCTTGATGCTTTGCAGCAAGACGGAAAATATGTATTCGGCATAGTCAAATTGGGCGAGAGGGGACAAATGGTAATACCCAAATATGCCCGTGAGATTTTTTCGCTTACCGCCGGCAGCAGGATGATAGTCCTCGGAGATTCACACAAGGGCATAGCATTAGTTAAAATATGAAAAATCATGTTGATAGTAAACACTAATTAAAAATAGAACAATCTTTTAGGTCTGATTTGCGCAATGCTTCGTTATCGTCCTTGCAATGTGACAGCCTTGCATCGTCCTCTGCCTCGTCTTGCACAAATCGTCCTCAAAAATCTTTGTCCGCTTAATCAGTGTTGAGTATAAATTTTATTTGGAGGTACATATGGAAGCTATTAAAACTAAAGCTTTGACAAAAAAATACGGCGAAAAGACCGCCGTAGATAAGCTCGAGCTAACTGTTCATCAGGGCGAAATTTACGCTCTGCTGGGCGTAAACGGCGCAGGTAAATCCACCACGATAAAGATTCTCTCCTGCCTCGTTTTGCCCACAGACGGCGACGCAGAGCTGAACGGATTCAGTATTCACAACAAAGCAGGCGAGGTCAAAAAAATTATAAATGTTTCCCCGCAGGAAACGGCTGTCGCACCAAAACTCAGCGTAAGAGAAAACCTTGAATTTATAGCCTCAATATACGGCGCAAAACATAAGCAGGCTGTAAAAAATGCCGACGAGATGATAGAAGCTCTGTCCATGCAGGATGTAGCCAAAAGCAGAGCAGGTACGCTTTCGGGCGGCTGGCAACGCAGGCTAAGCATAGCCATGGCACTGATTTCCGAGCCCAAAATACTGTTTTTGGATGAGCCGACGCTCGGGCTTGACGTGCTGGCAAGGCGAGAGCTTTGGCATGTAATAGAGAAGCTGAAAAGCAAAATGACAATAATACTTACAACGCATTACCTTGAAGAAGCCGAGGCACTTGCAGACAGGATAGGCATAATGGCAAAGGGTCGTCTGCTTGCAGAGGGTACAGCGTCTGCGCTTATGGAAAAGGCTGAAACCGATAATTTTGAAGAAGCCTTTATCAAGATATCTGAGGGGGATGTGCTATGAAAGCTATGGCATTTGCATCACGCAACGCAAAAGAGATACTGCGCGATATGGTAACGCTGTTCTTCGGGATTGCGTTTCCTCTGATACTCATGGTGCTTTTATCGGCGATAAACAAGAGCATACCTGCCGAAGCGTCCATGCAACTGTTCAATATAGAACTGCTCGCACCGGGCATATCGGTATTCGGGCTGAGCTTTATTTCGTTGTTTTCGGCCATGCTGATTTCAAAGGACAGAAGCACAAGCTTCATGCTCAGGCTGTTCATTTCCCCTCTTAAACCGTCAGATTTCATACTCGGCTACACCGTGCCTTTACTTCCCATGGCATTATTGCAAACATTGGTATGCTATGCGGCATCGTTGATTTTCGGCTTGAAGCTCAGCGTAAATATACTTTTGGCAGCAGTTGTAAATATCCCCATTGCAGTCGTGTTTATTGCACTTGGTCTGCTTTTCGGAACAATACTTAACGAAAAGGCCGTTGGCGGAGTTTGCGGCGCATTGCTCACGAATCTGTCAGCATGGTTTTCAAATATCTGGTTTGATACCTCGCTTGTGGGCGGTTGGTTTTCAAAGCTCTCAAATGCTTTGCCGTTTGCAAGAGCCGTAAACTCCGCAAGATATGCCATTGCAGGCGATTATGCAAGCATTATGCCGGAGCTTTGGTGGGTGATAGGCTACGCTGTCGTGTTGCTTGCAGCGGCAATAACGGTATTTTCCTTAAGAATAAAACACAATTAAAACACAATTTAACAGCTGTATATAGTAAAGCAACGTCGATATTGCATTTTTCGGCAGGGTATATGTTATAATACTTACAACAGTTTCATAAAATTTTAGAGAACAGGAGATAACATACAATGAAGAAATTGACGGAAAAAATTAACAGCAGTAAAGCTTGGTACGCCATTGTATTGGGAATAGCGGTTGCAATTTGCGGTTTTATCATATTCCCGCTGTTCGATTTTATCTGGTGCAAGGTTATAACGGACACTGAATTTGTCTACTTGGCATCAGAGCATATTTACAAGCCGCTGAGCTTCGGCGTATTGATGGGTCTGGTATCGCTTCCTCTGCACAAAAATAAAAATAGTGATTGATATATCTAAAAGTGCAAGTGTATTTATCCTTAAAACTTAAAAATTACGTTTAAAAATCCCCGTATTGGTAATACTTTAAAAAGAAGTTTATTACCTGTACGGGGATTATATATTCCCCATAAAAGTTATAAAGGGAAAATACAAGCGGCACACAAAATTTAACTAAGTATTAGATTATACCAATATTCATACCACGGTCAAGCTTGTATCAGGGTGAAGAATATGCAGTATAATAAGGTTGAGATATGCGGTATAAATACGTCAAAGCTCAAGGTAATACCGGAAACACGCAAAAGGGAGCTTTTGCAGATAATCAAAGAGGGAACTCCAAAGGAGAGAAGTAAAGCCAGAGAGGAAATGATAAACGGGAATCTTAGGCTTGTACTGAGCGTTATACAGCGTTTTACCAATCGAGGAGAAAACCTTGACGATTTATTCCAGGTGGGCTGTATTGGCCTTATAAAGGCAATAGATAATTTTGACAGCAATTTAATGGTAAGGTTTTCCACATATGGAGTGCCTATGATAATAGGGGAGATACGTAGATATCTTCGTGACAACAACAGTATTCGGGTAAGCAGGTCAATGAGAGATACGGCTTACCGTGCCATGCAGATAAAGGAGCAGATGACCAATGAAAACGACCGTGAACCCACGGTTGATGAAATAGCAACCGCACTTGGAGTGCCGAAAGAAAATGTTGTGCTTGCGCTTGAAGCGATTGTAGAGCCTGTATCACTCAACGAGCCAATGTTTTCCGACGGAAGCGATACGGTTTATGTTATGGATCAGATAGGCGACAAAAACGATGACAGAAACTGGCTTGATGAAATAGCATTTAAGGAGTCTATAAATCATTTGTCGGAGCGTGAGAAAAAAATCCTGTCCATGCGATTCTTTCAAGGAAAAACGCAGATGGAGGTTGCCAAAGAAATCGGTATAAGTCAGGCGCAGGTTTCAAGAATCGAGAAAGGCGCAATAGACTACATCAAAAAAAGCACCGATGCAAGCTGAGGCAGGCTGATACCGTCAATAGGCATATCGGCGGTGTAGCACCGGCAGGCTCAGCCGAACGCACTTCGTACACAAACTAAATGCAATTTTAACTTGATTTACTGCGATAGAAAATCTCCTCTGCCTCTCACATACGCCGCAGGCAGAAGCACAGAACGAATCGTCAGGTAATGCGGTGGCACGGCATAGCCGCAACGGATAGGGCTTCTTAATATACTGTCACTTTTAGTCCCATCTTTGTGGAAGCTGTCAGCGCAAGCTGACTGAGGGAGTGACAAAAGCCAAGATAACACAAAAACTCCGTACCACAATCCATGTGATACGGAGATTTTTCCATAACTTAACTTCTTTATTTACATTTCACTCAGTTATGCGCCTAATAACCGTTGCGGTGCGGTGCGCACACCCAAGTTGCGTAATCGGTTGTTGATATAAGCAGCAATTATACTTGCACATGAAGAAGGTCGCAGGTAAAATAAGTAACTATCTTCGTTAAGTATGTGTGCGAAGTGCCTGCTGAAACTCTCCGCCTTCCGCCGGAAAGGAATCAAAGACAGCACATGGGTCGCACCCATCGCAAACATAGCTAATCACACAACATATTATTTATTCTGCATTATTCATTATTCATTATTCATTATTCATTACTTCTACATTGCCAAAAGCTTTGCACTGCGTTTGATAAACTCCGTCAGCTCATCGGACGTGAGCTGCCTGTTGGCAAGCACAGCCAGGTCATATATATGCCTGCATACAAGCTTTTGCTTCTCGTCATTCATCGCCAAAACGGATTTGACAACGCTGTTTTCAAGATTCAAAACCAACGTGTTTGTTGCGCTGTTTGCCGCACCGAACATACCGCCGTAGAGCTTGTTCATCTCCTCAAGCCTGCGCTCGTATTCAGATAAAAGTATCACTGCCGGGGTATCTGCGCTCTTTAGATGTTCAGCCTCGATTTTCAGCCCGTCAATGCTCAAAGCGTCCTTAAATACTTCGATAAGCTTATCGTTATCGTTGTCTTCGTCGGCTTTTTCGCTCTTCATTGCACTGCTCAGGTCAGAGTCTATTCTTGTAAACTTTGTATCCGTGTTCTGATATTCAAGGAAGCTGATAAAGTGGCTGTCTATCGTGTGAGTGAGAAGAACGGCGTCAATGCCGTTTTCCTTACACATAGCGATATACTGCGATTGTATGTTTTCATCTGTTACATAGTATACCTTGCCGTCATATTTCGGGAGCTTATCAAGCGTCAGCATCTCGCCGTTTATTGTCTTAAACAGCAGGATATCCTTGACTTTCTCAAAAAACTTTTCGTCCTTTATGCAGCCGAACTTAATAAACGGAGCAATATCCTCCCAATACGAGGTGAATTTATCATAGTCATTGTTAAAAACAGCTACAAGCTTATCCGCTACCTTTTTGGTAATGTGCTTGGAGATTTTCTCTACGTCCCTGTCATTCTGCAAAAAGCTTCGGGAAACATTCAGCGGCAGGTCGGGGCAGTCTATAACACCGTTGAGCAGCATCAAAAACTCAGGGATTACCTCCTTGATATTGTCCGCAATATACACCTGATTGCAATACAGCTTTACCTGTCCGGGCATAACCTTAAGCTTATCGCCCTGTTTTGGAAAATACAGTATGCCTTTCAAAGTAAACGGATAATCCACATTTAAGTGTATCCAGAAAAGCGGTGCGTTAAAATCGTCAAACGCCTTATGGTAAAACTCCTCATATTCCTCGTCCGTGCAATCCTTAGGTGCTTTAAGCCATAGTGGGTGCGTGTCGTTTACGGGCTTCTGTTCCTCCGGCTCATCATCTGCTGTGTCATCATCAACCTTTTTGTCATAATCAAAATAAATTTCATACGGCATAAACTTGCAGTACTTATCAAGCATTTGAGAGAGCCTGTAGCTGCTTAAAAACTCAGAGGCGTCATCGCTGATATGCAGTGTTACGGTTGTACCTATTTGAGCTCTTGTACCGTCGCCGATTTCATATGTTGTGCTTCCGTCGCTCTCCCAATGTACCGGCTTAGCCTCAGGGAGATACGAGAGTGTTTCTATCTCTACCTTTTCAGATACCATAAATGCCGAGTAAAAGCCCAAACCGAAGTGACCTATTATACCGTCGTTGCCGTCACTGCTTTCCTTGTATTTTGCAAGAAACTCCTCTGCGCCGGAAAAAGCGATTTGCGTTATATATCTTTCAACCTCGTCCTCCGTCATACCTATGCCGTTATCACATACAGAAACGGTTTTTGCCTTGCTGTCAAGAGTAACTCTTATTTGCGGCTTGTATCCGTCATTTTCGGCTTCGCCCAAGCCCTGAAGACGCTCAAGCTTTTTAATGGCGTCACAGCAGTTGGCAACAAGCTCTCTTATAAAAATATCCTTGTCGGAATAAAGCCACTTTTTGATAATCGGCAAAAGATTTTCCGTATTGATTTTGATTTGTCCTTCTCTGCTCATAAAAATCATCCTTTCTGGTACTTATACCGATATCTGATAAAAAGCTGAGAATCCTTGCGGGTTAATTTCACAATACAGCGTTACGGAGTTGTCCGCCGTACAAAAATCATTCTCACAAATCTTTTCTCTGTTTTTATCAGTTATCAGCGTTTAGTATAATGTATTCAAATATATTGTCACAGCCTCTGTGCAAAAGGCACAAAGGCTGTATGGCATCAAAATATTAATTACAACTTCGATATACAGTCATTCGTCCGAATCGTCATTGATGTTATCATTAACTGCCTGAGAAGCGTCAATTATCAGCTTGTTTATCCTCTGTTCGCTCACATCGGTCACAAGAATATTCAAATCCTTGTATTTAAAAGTACATCCGTTTTGAGGGATACTGCCGAGTACCTCAAGCACCCAGCCGCCAACGCTGTTGCAATCTGTATCAAAGTATTTTTCATTTACGTTTAAAAGCTCAGGCAGCTCGTCAAGATCCATATCTCCGACGATTTCAAATTTCCTGTCTGCAAGCCTTGTAAACTTCTGCTCGATTTCCTCGTCCTCGTCCCAAATCTCACCCACAATTTCCTCCAGCAGATCCTCCATGGTCACTATGCCGAGTGTGCCGCCATATTCGTCTGAAACAATGGCAATATGCAGCTTTTTATGCTTAAATTCGGTTAGCAGGGACGAAAGCTTTTTGGTTTTGTAGATAAAATATGCAGGCTGAATCAGCTTTGCCAGGTCAATTTTCCTGCCGGCTACCAGCTCCTCTAAAAAATCCCTTGTATGCAGAATACCGATTATATTGTCAATAGAATCTCTGTATACCGGTATGCGTGAAAAACGCTCTTTAAGAACCAGCTCTTTTATATTTTCCATGTCGTCGTCAATATCTATGGCAGTAACGTCAACACGGTGTGTGAGTATCTCCTGTGCGGTTTTTTCATCAAAATCAAGAGCCGATTGCACAAGCTCGCTCTCCTGTTCCTCAATAACTCCCTCTTCTTCTATACTTTCAACTATATATTTAAGCTCGTCCTCCGTAACGCTGGGCGAGTCGTCGTTTTTGTTTGACTTAAACAGCTTCATGGCAAGCGCACGTATTTTAAGAAAGAAAAACGAAAGCGGTGTAAACAGCTTTGTAAGTACACCCAGAATACCTGATGCGCGCACGGTTATCTTATCGGCATTTTCCTTTGCAAAGCACTTGGGCAGTACCTCACCGAAGGTCAGCACAAGCAGAGTGATTACCACCGTACTTACTAAAGGACCCGATTTTTCACTTATCAGCCTGATAAAAAGCACAGTTGCAAGCGACGAACAGGCTATATTAACTATGTTGTTTCCAATCAATATTGTGGTTATCGCCTTGTCATAATTCTTTATTGCTTTAAGTGTTCGTTTGGCCTTTTTATCCCCGTTTTCGGCGTTATTCTTAAGCCGTATCGTATTAGCCGAAGAGATTGCCGTTTCAATAGCGGAGAAAAAAGCCGACAGACAAATCATTATTACGATTATTACTGCCAAAACTAAATTACTGTCCAAAATCATCACCTTATCAATGTCGCTTAGCAGAATATGTATATCCAATCATTTAATTATATTCCCGATAATGTTTGTTTTAATGTGAAAAAAGAAAATTGATAAAAAAGTTATTAGAATTTATAATTTTCCTTGATGAATCAAATGTAAGATGCTATAATGTATTATGTATTATTATGTGCTCACCAAGACAAAATAACAACGGAGGTGAACACATGATAGAATTTGATGAAGTTATCAGAAATCCGTACGAGGATCCGGAAACCGGAGATGGGGATAAGGAGCATGACGAAGGAACCCGCCGTGAGGATGACAGTCCTATAAGCGAAAAGCACGTTGAGCAGGTAAACGAAACAGGGTCTATTATAACCGGAAACGGCAAATACCTTATCCACTGCCTTACTTTAATAGGGCAGATTGAAGGACACTACATTCTTCCTTCGCAAAACAAAACGACAAAGTATGAGCACGTCATACCTCAGCTTGTTGCGGTGGAGGAGGAGAAACAGATTGACGGTCTGCTCATATTGCTGAATACGGTTGGCGGAGATGTAGAGGCCGGGCTTGCCATAGCGGAGCTTGTTGCCGGTATGAAAAAGCCTACGGTTTCAATGGTGCTGGGCGGGGGTCACTCTATAGGCGTGCCTCTTGCTGTGGCGGCAAAGCATTCGTTCATTGCAAAATCTGCGTCAATGACGGTGCATCCCGTCAGAATGAACGGGCTTATGCTCGGAGTGCCTCAAACATTTGAATATTTTAAGCGTATGCAAAGGAGGATAAATGCCTTTGTTGCCGACAATTCAAAGATTACGGAGGAAAGATACAACCAGCTTGCAATGAACATCGGTGAGCTTGTTATGGATGTAGGCACAATTCTTGAGGGCGAGGACGCCGTAAGAGAGGGGCTTATAGACAGTGTAGGAACTCTTTCCGATGCAATAGATTGCCTTTATAACATGATAACGGAGGATAAAAAGCGCCAATCTGCCGAGAATAAGGACGAAAATTTGCCGGAACCCGACGGAGCGAAGGAATAAATCTAAAGTTCATTAGGCAAAAATCAAAGTTAAGCTATAACAGAGTAATTTTACCTAAGCCGGATAAATAAAATTATGATAGATTACGGCGGCGTCAAATAAAAAGGCAAGCCGCCGTAATACCAAGTGAAAGGATGATACATAATGACAGTTTTTGATGCGATAATGCAGGGTATAGTTCAGGGATTAACCGAATTTCTGCCTGTTTCAAGCAGCGGACATTTGTCCATAACACAGCATTTTTTAGGAGTGACCGAAAACAACCTGTTTTTTAACGTCATGCTCCATGTAGGCACACTGTGCGCAGTGATAGCGGTCTATTATAAGCTTATAGGCAGACTTATAGCCGCATTTTTCAGGATAGTCAAAAAGATAGCCACCCGTACCTTTAAGTGGAATGAGATGGACAGAGATGAAAACATGGTGTGGATGGTGTTTTTCGGCCTGTTGCCGTTATTTTTGCTGTTTGTGCCGATACCGTTCAGCGGCGGCTATAACGGCAAGGATTTGGCAGAGCTGTGGTCAGGCGATAACAGTATATTGTTAGAGGGTTTTTCACTTTTGATTACAAGCGCATTGCTCACACTGGGAATAATTGCAAACCAAAGAACAACGATGAGATATCTGCAAAATGGTATGAGCAAGCGTTCCGGCGGAGGCAGAAGCAGGCTAAATCCTCATGATGCGTTCATTATAGGTATAACACAGGTGTTTGCGGCGGTTTTTCCGGGCTTGTCAAGGTCAGGCTCAACTCTTGCCGCAGGCGAGCTGAGGGGAGTGTATAAGCAGGCGGCACTTGACTATACGTTTATTTTAGGTACGCCGGCGATAATAGCGGCGGCTCTGCTTGAGTTCAAGGACGTATTAAAGCCGGAGGACGGAGTTGCCGTCAAAATAGAGGTTCTGCCGGTTATAGTAGGTATGATAACCTCTGCCATAGTGGGATTTTTGGCAATCAAGCTTTTCAAGCTTATGCTCGAAAAGGACAGAATGTATATATTTGCGGGCTATACCGCAGTTTTGGGGTTATCGGTAATCGTTTACAGTTTAATTATGGGGTGATAACTTGGCGCAGAAAAAGAATGGAAGTACTGCAAAAAGCAGAACATCAACTGCGAGAAGCACAAAGAATACAAAAAATACAAGAACTTCCAAAAATATAAAAACCAGGCGTGAAACAACGCCGGAAAAAAAGTCCGCCGCACGGCAGGAATTGCCGGCAATGGACAATCAAACATGGGCGATAATACTTCTTGCCTGTGCGTTGCTGCTGTTTTTGGTGGCATTTGTTACCGGCGATAAGGGCTGGCTTCAGCTTCACAATCTTATCAAGGGGCTGCTTGGCATTTGCGCATTTGTCTTTCCGTGCCTGCTTGCATATATAGCCATATTGACAGCAATGGAAAAGCAGGTGCGAGGCAAAACCACCAAGCTCTCGCTCATAGGCGCATTTACACTTGTTCTATCTTCCGGCTTTTACATATTCAAGGCGGATATTTATGCCGAGGAGCTTTCCTACTTCAAGCTGCTCGGCAAGTTGTACGATGAAGGCAAAAACGGAGAAATAACCGGTATACTCAGCGGCATAATAGGAGTGCCTATATATAAAATTTTCGGCTCGGCAGGCTCAAGAATAATAATCTCTGTTTTGATTGCTGTTTTGTTTATGATAATCACGGGCGTATCGCTCAAGATGATAATAGGAATAGTAAGCAAGCCGGTGAACGTAGTTAAAAACTCCGGTTTGTACAGATATTCGGACGATGATGAGGATTTTGACGAGGATGACGGCGACGACAGCGTTGATGACAGCATTAAATATACTTCGGCAGTCCGTAAAGGCAGAAAATCATCATCGAGCTACGGTATAGATGTTCCTCTTGACGGTGCGGAAAGAAACAAGGAGTCCGAGGGTCTTACTGCCGAAAAGTTCCGTAAAATAACCAGTCAGAGTCAAAAATCTGCCAGACACGGCGGAGCAAAGGACGCTGTAATAGATATAGACTTAGATGAAAACGACCATACTCAGCCACACGTCGAGCATGAGAAAATAAACGTGGAAATGCAGGAAAAGCTGGAACAGCTTGAAACTCTAATGCGTCAAAACAATATGGACAATCTGCCCGACTATCAGATAGCCTCGGTTATAGCGGCGGAGCTTACAAGGCGCAAAAGCATGGATAATAAGTCCGATCCGCTCCAAAAACAGCCGGATCCTCAAACTGTGCCTGTAGATATAGACAGCTTATCGGAAAGGCGCACACGTTCAACCGCACCTGTGGAGTATCAGCCGCCTAAGGCAGTGCCTATAGAAAAGACTCCGGCATCAGCCGAGGATAAATACAGAACTATGGATATGGACATAATCACAGAAGCTCCTGCCGAAAACGCAACCGAAAGCACATCAGCCGAGCAGCCTGAAATCGAATACTCAAAAAAGGGTAATAAAAAGCTCCGCTCCGAGATAAGTGCTGAAACTGCACAGATAAACGAAATAATAGCAAAAGCAAATGAAGTTGATAAAAGCAGCGGTGAATACAGATATCCGCCGCTGAGCCTGCTGAATCCACCAAAGCGGGAGAATTTTGACGAGCAGTCATCAGAGCTGAACGAAAACGGTCAAAAGCTCATAGATACGCTTAAAAGCTTTAAGCTTTCGGCTAAGATAGTCGATATATGCAGGGGCCCGTCCGTAACAAGATATGAGATACAGCCTGCACCCGGAGTAAAAATAAGCAGAATAACAAATCTAAGCGATGATATTGCGCTCAACCTTGCGGCAAGCGGAGTAAGGATAGAAGCACCTATACCGGGCAAGGCGGCTGTAGGTATCGAGATACCCAATAAATCCGTAAGCCTTGTTACCATACGTGAGCTTCTGTCTTCCAAGGATTTCAGAACGGCAAAAAGTATGCTTTCCGTCGTCCTCGGCAAGGATATATCGGGCAACATTATCGTCACTGATTTATCCGAAATGCCGCACCTGCTCATAGCCGGTACTACAGGCTCAGGTAAGTCGGTCTGCGTCAATTCCATACTGCTCAGTCTGCTTTTCAGAGCAACCCCAAAGGACGTAAGAATAATTCTTATAGACCCGAAAATGGTTGAATTTTCCAAATACAAGGGCATACCTCATCTGCTCATTCCCGTTGTGTCCGATGCAAAAAAAGCCGCCGGCGCACTTAACTGGGCGGTAAGCGAAATGCTGAAAAGATATCAGCTCTTTTCTGAATACAGCGTAAGGAACATACATGGCTACAACAAGCTTGTCGAGCAGAATTTACAAAAAATGGATGAGCTTAAAAGCTCAAGGCCTGTCAGCGAAGACGGCGAACAGGAGGATAATCCTGAAGAAGAGATACTTTTGCCAAACGAAAAGCTTCCGCAAATAGTCATAGCCATTGACGAGCTTGCAGATTTGATGATGGTTGCTCCCACAGAGGTTGAGGAGGCAATTTTCAGGCTTGCACAAATGGCAAGAGCCGCCGGTATGCACCTTGTTATAGCCACACAAAGGCCGTCGGTAAATGTTATTACCGGCGTTATAAAGGCAAACATTCCAAGCCGTATTGCGCTGAAGGTTGCATCGCTTATAGATTCCAGAACGATACTTGACGCAGGCGGTGCGGAAAAGCTAATAGGCAGAGGCGATATGCTGTTTTCGCCTGTAGGCTGTCCAAAGCCGATAAGAGTTCAGGGCGGATATGCCTCGGACGAAGAGATAGAAAACGTAACAGACTTTTTGAAGGAAACTCATACTTCTGAGTATGACGAGGAAGTTATAGAAGAAATCGAGAGAATAGCGGCTCAGGATATAGGTAAGGAAGATAAAAAGACAGGCGATTTTGAGGAGAGCGACGACCCGATGATGGAGGAAGCCATCAAAGTTGTGGTCGAGGCCGGACAAGCCTCAACATCGCTGTTACAGCGCAGATTAAGGCTCGGCTATGCAAGAGCCGGCAGACTTATTGACGAAATGGAGCAAATGGGCATAGTCGGCCCGCATGAAGGCTCAAAGTCACGTCAGGTATTGATAACACATCAGGATTTGCTGGAAAGGCAGAATTATAATTCTGACTGATAAGAGTAAAATCAACAGTACGGGAGAACAAACAAAAATGGCTTTTTTACCTTTAAACAGAAAAGACATGGAACAGCGGGGCTGGGATTATGTAGATTTTGTATACGTCACAGGTGACGCTTACGTTGACCACCCCAGTTTTGGTGTGTCCATAATCTCCCGCGTGCTGGAGGCAAGGGGCTATAGAGTAGGCATAATTTCACAGCCTGATTGGAAAAACGAAAGCTCGTTTACGGAATATGGCAAGCCCAGGCTCGGTTTTATGGTCACATCAGGCAATATAGACAGCATGGTTGCGCACTATACTGCCGCAAAAAAGAAGAGAAGCGACGATGCCTACACTGCCGGCGGCAAAGCCGGCAAACGGCCTGACAGAGCGGTGATTGTCTACAGCCGGATAATTAAAAGGCTGTACCCCGATTCAATAGTTATCATAGGAGGGCTTGAAGCGTCACTGCGCAGATTTGCCCATTACGATTATTGGGACAACCGTGTGCGCCCGTCAATACTGGTTGACTCCGGTGCAGATATATTGAGCTACGGCATGGGTGAAAATCAAACCATTCAGATAGCCGATATACTCAATAACGGCGGAGGCGTCAACGAACTGCGCACCGTAAGAGGAGTATGCTATCTTATGCCTGCATCGGAGTACGTGCCTATGTCTGCGGTGGATTGTCCGAGCTTTGAGCGTGTCAGCGAATCAAAAAGGGAATATGCCGTTGCCTGCCGCAAGCAAATGGAGGAACAGGACGCAGTAAGGGGCAGAGCGATAATCCAAAAGCACGGCAAAATGCTTTTGGTTCAGAACAGGCCTATGCCGCCGCTTACCCAGCCTGAGCTTGACTGGGTATACTCACTGCCGTATGAGAGAATGTATCACCCAAGCTATGAGCCTTTGGGCGGCGTACCCGGCATAAAAGAAGTGGAGTTCTCCATTACCCACAACAGAGGCTGCTTCGGCGGCTGTAATTTCTGCTCGATAGCGTTTCATCAGGGCAGAGCAATAACCACCCGAAGCAAGGAGTCTATACTTGCCGAGGCGGAAATGCTAACGCATAATCCGAGATTTAAGGGATATATACACGACGTAGGCGGGCCTACCGCAAATTTCAGGCTGCCGTCCTGCGCACATCAGGCGCAAACAGGTATGTGTAAAAACAAAAAGTGTCTTGCGCCCAAACCGTGCGGTCAGCTGCAGGTCAGCCATGAGGAATACCTCGACATACTGCGTTCAATAAGAAAAATACCGAAAATAAAAAAGGTTTTCATACGTTCGGGTGTTCGTTTCGATTATCTTATGGAGGATGAAAGCAGGGAATTTTTCAGTGAGCTTGTCAAATATCATATCAGCGGTCAGCTAAAGGTTGCGCCGGAGCATTGCTCCAATGCCGTGCTTGATAAAATGGGCAAACCGCATATAGAGGTGTATAAGCGGTTTTCGGACGAGTTTTATAAAATAACCGAACAGATAGGGAAAAAGCAATACCTTATACCGTATCTGATATCATCCCATCCGGGTTCAACATTAAAGGACGCCGTTGATTTGGCGGTTTATCTTAAAAAAGAGCATATACATCCGGAGCAGGTGCAGGATTTCTACCCCACGCCCGGTACGGTGTCCACCTGTATGTTTTACACGGGGCTTGATCCTTATACGATGCAGGAGGTTTTCGTGCCGAAAACATCGCATGAAAAAGCTTTACAGCGTGCGCTTTTGCAATATTTCGACCCGAAGAACAAACAGCTTGTATTTGAGGCTCTTAAGCTTGCGGGACGTACAGATTTGATAGGCGGCGGCAAGGATTGCCTGATAACCGCACCTGCCGGCTATGTGCGGCAGGCTAAAGCGGTAAACCGTATAGATGCAAAAAAGCAAAACCGCAATCATGAAAAATACAGCCGGAATAAAAAAACAAAAGGTAAAAGCAAGAAGTAAAAGATATGATAAGACTTATTAAAAAGCTCGGTGTAAAGCCTGTTGTTTTTATACTTGCGCTTATGCTGACGGCGGCGTTTGCCATAACATATACAGGGCTTTTGCCATCGTGGAGCGATATTTATACGCATTTGAGCATAGACGAGCCGTATTTTCCGCAATCGGCAGATGAGCTGAGAGCAACGTTTTTTGATGCAGGCAACGCTGATTGCGCCATGATTTGCACAAAGGATTTTACTGTGATTAGCGATACGGGCGCCCCCGTTTACAACTGCGGACTGATAAATGTGCTTAAACGGGCGGATATATCAAATGTGGATTTGATGATAATTTCTCATGCCGACAGCGACCACATAGGCAATGCTTTGAAAATCATGAACGAGCTTGATGTAAAACGTGTTATCATGCCGGATTGCGGCGATTTGGACTTATCGGACTACGAGATATACAACGCTGTTATTGAGTATGCGGATAAAAACGGCATACCGGTGGATTTTGTTCACAGCGGGGCTGTTTATAACTGCGGAAAAATAAAGTTAACCGTGCTTGCGCCTAAAGTACAGCTTAAAAGCGTCAACAGCAATTCCGTTGTCTTTCGGCTTGACTACAACAAATCATCGTTTTTATTTACGGGAGATGCTGAAACAGATGAGCAGCGAACATTGCTCGATGATGACGTTTTACTGAAAGCCGATATTATAAAAATACCGCATCACGGCAGAAAATCGGCATTTTGTAAGGAGCTTTTACAATCGGTACAGGCCAAAACAGCAGTCATAACCTGCGGAGATATTACCGATTACAAGGTGTCGCCACAACTGCTGATGTACCTTGAATCGCAAAACACAGATTGCCTGAGGACCGATTTGAACGGCAACATAACGATAATCACCACAGGCAGAGGAGATTATTCTATAGAAACAGAAAAATAATAACGAACAAAATCAGGGGGAAGTAATATGCTGATAATTTTATCGGGATGTTCGGGAGCAGGAAAAAACACAATTATAAACAAGCTTTTATCTGAAAGCGACAGGTTTGAGTTCATGCCAACGTTCACCACACGTGCCATGCGAGAGGGGGAAAGAGAGGGTTTTCCTTATCATTTTACCACTAAAGAAGATTTTGAAAGACGCATTGCTCAGGGTGAGTTCTATGAGTATGAAAATGTACACGGCAATTATTACGGTACAAACAGGCGTATACTGCAAGAGAAAAAGCAGGGCGGCAAGATACTTATAAAGGACATTGATGTGCTTGGTACGCTCAATTTGGAGCGTAAAATGCTTTCGGATGAAAAAATTATCACGGTCTTTTTAGACGTTTCTTCCAAAGACGAGCTTATCAAACGGCTTATCGGCAGAGGTGAAAAGGATATTGAACTGCGTATGCGCCGATATGAGATGGAGATATCTCATGCGAAAGATTACCAGTATATTATCAACAATGTTGAAATTGACCGTACTGTCAATATTTTAAATGCCATAGTCGATGCCGAGATATCGGGAAAGGCTTTTGAAAAAGCCGATGAGTATGCCGAATCAATCGAAAGCCAATCCGACGTACCGGTAAATCTCGCATATTGCGGCGGCAGGCTGCTTATAACATCAGGCTATAATGACTATCTTTCTGCATTAAATTCAGGAACAAAAATCGCAAAAAGGATAGACTGAGCGCAAAGCTCATACCTGTTTTGCATGAGTTATAAAGCAGCATAAAAGGGGCTGTCGCAGTAAAGAACCACATAAAATCTGATATTTAGCGAAAAAAGGTCAGTGAATTGTCAAAATCCACTGACCTTTAAAATTTTTAAGGGGAAGCCCTCATGTGTAGGGCTTCCCTCTATTAAACAGTACACCGCACTGTTTTAGTATTCACACCTTGCCGCACGGTGCGAAGCGCACTTAAGCTTTGCGTAATCGGTTGTTGATATAAGCAACAATATTGCTCACAATTAGCCTTAAACGCAGGAAGCAGAGTAAATGCTTACTATAGCTCTGTGTGCGACATGCCTGCGGAGGCTCTCCGCTGTGCGATGTGCCTGCGGAG
>CADBRB010000109.1 GCA_902796955.1 uncultured Ruminococcus sp. | reverse complement strand
TGTGTATATTACTCAATAATTCAAATGCTTTTTAACTTGCGACGAATATAATACCGCAAAACACAAACCCAAATTCATTCCTTAAAAATTGCATACATATATATAATACGACAAATTTCTCTTTTATTTGTGACTAAACTATTAATTTAATAAAATTTTGCTATTTGCAAAAAACATGATGATTTTTCTGTCAGGTTATGTTATACTATAACTCAGAATAAAATACCTTTAGATTTGGGATGTGATAAATTGGACGGAATTTTAAAAATGTTCAAGGGTGATAAAATAAGAACTCTTGCAACGAGAGAGAGATATTGGCACAAGGCGTTTTTCTTAGCCATGCTGTTGTCGGGTATAATCTTTTCGGTATTCATGATGTACGATAACGGTTATTTCCTGTATTATGGGGATTTTAACGTACAGCAGGTACCGTTTTATCAGATGATACACTATTCCTTGCGAAGCGGAAACTGGAAGTGGAGCCATACTACGGATTTAGGCGCAAACATCATAGGCTCATATTCGTTTTACTTGATAACCAGCCCGTTCTTCTGGCTTACCATGCCGTTTCCGAGTGAGGCAGTACCGTATATGATGGGCCCCTTGCTCATACTCAAATTCAGCTTTGCGTCACTTACTGCGTACATATATATGCGCAGATATGTGCTTGATAAAAACATCGCAGTAATAGGCGGCTTGTTATATGCCTTTTCGGGTTTTTCAATTTACAATGTATTTTTCAATCATTTTCACGAGGCGATAGTTTTCTTCCCGTTACTGCTTGCCGCCGTAGATGCGTTCATGCTGGATAAAAAACGGGGCGTATTCGGGCTTGCGGTTTTCGCCTGCTGCACTGTAAACTATTATTTCTTTGTAGGTCAGGTAGTATTTGTAATTATTTACTGGGTACTCCACATGACCACAGGCAGCTACCGTATGACGGTAAAAGAATTTTTGTGCATGGCGTTTGAGGCTGTAACAGGCTTACTGCTTTCCGCCTTTGTACTTTTACCTACTGTTTTGGCGGTAATACAGAATCCAAGAGTAGAGAACAGCCCATCCGGCTGGAGTGCGATTTTGTATTCCTCGGAGCAAAGATACCTTCACATAATCCAAAGTATGTTCTTCCCGCCGGATATACCGGCAAGGCCGAACTTTACGCCTGACTCCAACGCAAAGTGGGCATCGCTCGGCGCATGGCTGCCAATGTTCAGCATGGCGGGTGTTGTCGGATTTATAAGGAACAAACGCAGTAAATGGCTCAGAAAGCTCATTCCGCTTCTTCTGCTTATGGCGTTTATACCGATACTCAACAGTGCGTTCCAGTTGTTTAATGCCAGCTATTACGCAAGATGGTTCTATATGCTCACTCTAATGATGTCGCTTGCCACAGTAGCGGCTATTGAAAGTCCTCTCACAGACTGGAAATACTCCATAAGGTTTACTGCGGCGGTCACAATGGGCGTTATCTTTGCCGTTGGTTTTATCCCCAAAAAAGAGAATATAGACGGCTTTGAGAGAAACGTATTCGGACTTATGAAATACAGGGACAGATTTTGGATATACGCCGCCATATCAATGGCGTCATTGCTCATGCTCAGCTATGTGATTTACATCCTCAAGCATAAGAGGAAAAAATTCAAGCGCATATGCATGGTTTCACTTTCGCTTATAATAGTTGTATATTCCATATATGTCATCACTATCGGTAAAATTCAAAGCTACGACACCCATGCGTTTGTAATACCGTATGCTTTGAACAACGGTAAAGACGTACATTTGGAGGATTTGCAGGATGTCCGTTCGGACTTCTACGATACGATGGACAACATGGGTATGTTCTGGCAAATACCGACGATACAGGCTTTCCACAGTATTGTTCCGGGTTCTATTATGGACTTTTATCCCAAGGTGGGCGTCACACGTGACGTAGGCTCACGTCCCGAAGTAAAGTATTTCGGGCTCAGGAGCTTCCTTTCGGTTAAATACCTGTTTGATTATGCTGAATCCGGCGATGACGGCAAGTTTAAGGAGAGCGACTCCGCAACCAAAATGCCCGGATATATGTATGTTGATCATCAAAACGGCTATGATATCTGGCAAAACACATACTATATCCCGTACGGCTTCACATATGAGTATTACATGACTGAAACTCAGTTTATGGATTGTCCTGAGGACAAAAGACATCTGCTCCTTCTCAAAGCGCTTGTAGTGCCTGACGAGGACGAGGGCAAATATGATGAAATACTGAATCCCGTGTCTTCATATGATCAGTTTGACTATTCCAACACTGCATATTACGATGACTGCATTGCAAGGAAAGCGCTTTGCTGTGACTTTTTAAAGTATAACAACGACGGCTTCGACGCAAGGATAAACCTTACAGGCTTCGGAGATAAGCTGGTATTCTTCAGTGTTCCGTATGAGCAGGGCTGGAAGGCGTACGTAAACGGTCAAGAGGTTGAAATACAGAAATCCTGCATAGGCTTTATGTCTGTGCTTTGCAAGGGCGGCGAGGTATGCGATATCAAATTCAGATACACTGTACCGGGGCTCAGACCCGGTGTGCTGATAACGCTGTTTACCGCAATAATCTATGCCGCATATCTGCTCCTGATGTATAAATTCGGGCCTGCGGAAAAGGTCTACATGAAAAAAAGGCACAAGGTTTACAATGTAAAACTGAATTCGGACGAATTAAAAAGCTCTCAGACGTTGCAACGTATGGACAGTAATCTTAACCGTAACGTCAGGGTCATGCTAAACAGCGCAGAGGTAACCTCTGTGGACGACAGCGTGATTATTGTTGACGATACGGACGAAGAGATTATAAAAACCTCTCAGCCGCAATCAGCGGTAGTTGAAGAAAATACGGAAGAAACAACGGTAAATGCAGAGCCGGCAACACAAGCAGACAATCAGGCAAAACCAGAACCGGAAGCAAATCCGGCACAGCCGCCGTATGCGGATGAATCAAGTGCCGCAGATGATGTTGCAGAGCCGGAGCAGGATATAAACGTTGACGAAGAAAAAGAAAACGAATAAGATAATAGTGCGAGCGTTCACAAGTATGTTTTAGGATAGCACGCAACAATATGAAAGGATTGACAGAATTGAGCTTTGGAGAGAATATTTTAAAATATAAGGATGAGATGTTAAAGGATTTAGCGGAGCTGGTTGCAATAAAGTCAGTATCCGCAAACGGAAGCGAGGAGCCGCAAAGAGCGCTTAAATGGATGCTTGACAAGGCGGAGAGCTTTGGTCTTGTCACTAAGAACGTCGGCGGAAAGGCAGGTCATGCCCAGTACGGCAGCGGCGGAGAGCTGTGCGGGGTTTTAACGCACCTGGATGTTGTACCGGAGGGCAGCGGATGGGACAGCGACCCGTTTACGCTCACCGTTAAGGACGGCAGACTTTTCGGCAGAGGCGTAGCGGACGACAAAGGCTCGGCACTTGTTGCGCTCTATTGTCTGCGTGCGCTCAAGGATGCAGGTGTAGAGCCGAAAAATACAATTAGAACGATATTCGGCACAAGTGAAGAAATAGGCATGGAGGATATGGAGTACTATTTCAAGCATGAGCCGCTTCCGGATATGAGCTTCACTCCGGATTCGGATTACGGTATATGCCGCTGTGAAAAGGGCATACTTCAGCTTGAAATTTCATCAAAACTGCACGACGGAACTACCCTGACCGAATTTCACGCAGGCACGGTTATAAATGCCGTTCCCGATGCAGCATATGCTCTGCTTGACTGCTCCGAAAACGAGGATCACCAGCTTTTAAGGCTTGCAGATGCAAAACCGGGCAAATTTGAATTTAAATATACCATAGACGGCATGATGATAATCTCAAAGGGCAAGGCGGCTCATGCGGCGCATCCAAACGAGGGCTTTAATGCCGCCACACACCTCATAGACCTGCTTACATCTAATTTCTCACATAATGTTCTGGGCAGTGTTTGCGCTTTTATAGACTCAGCCATCGGTGTGGAAACAAACGGTAATTCAATGGGCATAAAAATGCGTGACTCTGCGTCGGGCGCACTTACCCTTAACGTAGGCACTGTTGATATAAACGCCAAAAAGGCTTGTGTAACCATAGACATACGCTATCCGGTAACTATGGACGGAGTAAGAATTTTAGAGCAGGTTCAAAAGCGTGCAAAAATCGAGAATCTCGATGTAAAGGTGCTTGAACACCGCAGACCTCTTGTTATTGACGAACACGCACCGATAATGCAGATACTTAAAGATTCATACAAAGAGATTATGCATGAAGACGCCACTGTATATGCTACGGGCGGCGGAACATACGCAAGAACGCTCGGAGGCAAGGGCGTAGCGTTCGGTCCGGTTTTCAGCGGCGACAACTGTAAACTGCATGATGCCAATGAGAGTATGGACTGCGACAATTTCTTCAAACACGCTCAAATCTGCCTTGAAGCTATGTACAGAATGGTTACAAACTCTTAAATTTATATGGATTTATTCATCGAAAAACACAGTCTTTTCGTTAAAAATAACCAATAAAAAATCTTAAAGTGGCTTTAAGTTATGGACTTTATTTATAAATATAGTTAAAATTTTGTTTTTATCGTATATTAATGAGAAAAAATCTGTTAAAATGATATCAGAGAGCATAATAATCTGAAACTCTATCTACTGAGTGGTGGTGAAAGTATGTCTGTGATATTTAAAAAAAGGGTAATAACGATTATTTCTCTTGTTGTCGTAGTTGCAGTGGCTGTTACGGCGAGTATTATTGCGTGGAAATATATACAGTCCGGTAAAAAGAACGGCTCCGGAATATCAAAAATGTCTACCCGGCAAATAGTCGACAGCATAATTGAACAGATGAGCTACCGTGACATCACATTGATAGACGAGAGCCAGCTGTTGCGCCATTATGATGTTGACACAGACATGATTGACGAGTTTACAATGTATGTATCCTCAAATATAGAATCAGCCTTTGAGATAGCGTGCTTTAAGCTTGATACTGCCGAGAGTGTCGGTGCGATGACAACCTCGATAACCGAGCATATGAATAATAAGGCGGCAGGCTATATGGAGCTTAATCCGGTACAGTACAATATGATAATGTCTTACCAGACTGCAGTAATCGAAAACTATGTTTTTGTTGTTGTTAGCAACGATGCAGAAGCCGCTAAACAGATTTTCACCGATATGTGCAATTCAAAGTAAATATATTAATAAAATAAAAAGACTGTGCATAAGCATCTACAATGCTCTGCACAGTCTCAGACTGTCGACAAATCGGACAGAGCGCGCAAAAATATACAATGACAAGAAATCACAAATAAATCAGATAAG
>CADBRB010000108.1 GCA_902796955.1 uncultured Ruminococcus sp. | reverse complement strand
GTTTTTAGTGATTTGGGAGGAAAAATGACTGATAAAGAATTAAGACATCTTAACAGAAGAGAGCTTTTGGAGCTTTTGCTTATGCAAAGCAAAAAAATCGATGCTCTTGAGGCTGAGCTGGATGCGGCAAACGCCAAGCTCAGGGAGAAATCAATACAAATTAACGAGTCCGGCTCTATAGCTGAGGCTTCTTTGCGTGTGAGTAACATTTTTACCGATGCTCAAAACGCCGCTGAACAGTATTTGGAAAACGTTAATACACTTAAAGCTCAAACAGAGATTGAATGTAGACGAGCAATGGATAAGGCTCGGTCTGATGCGGAAAAATACTATAGAAGTGCAGTAAGAATTGTGGATTCCTACATTATTGATCTGACAGACCGGTTGAAATCGGTAATTGATGAATCGTTTGACAGAAGCCAAGTATTAAAGCTTATTCGTGAGGAAAACAATGAAAAATAATAAAAAAGATGTTTATGTAAACATTACAACCAATCAAATAGAAGCTGAACTTAACAGAGAAAAAGCAAAACGTCGCAACAAGAGTACGGTTAAAAGCACTATTGCAATATTAATAGTAGCGGCTGCCGCCACAATCCTTGTTGCTACTCTTTTGTTGCCTGTTATGCAGATTTCCGGTAATTCAATGAATCCCACTCTGCAGGAAAATGACATTGTATTTGCCGTAAAAACCAACAATCTTGATTACGGAGATGTGTGCGGCTTCTATTATTCCAACAAAATACTAATAAAGCGTGTTATAGCCAAGCCCCTTGATACGGTGGACATTGACGGCGGCGGAAATGTGTATATTAACGGCAAGCTTTTGGACGAGCCGTATATAGACAAAAAATCTTTTGGCGATTGCGACATAAAGCTTCCGTATCAGGTTCCCGAAGGAATGTACTTTGTTATGGGAGATAATCGCAGTACGTCTATAGATTCACGCAGTACTGAAATAGGCTGTGTATCTCAGGATGAAATAATCGGTAAGGTGTTTTTTACCGTATGGCCGCCCGCAGATTTCGGAACAATCAAATAACAGTCGTTTAATTATAAGTTAAATAATGCTAAGTACCTAATAAAAAGTAGAGAAGCTTTGCGGTTTAATTTACACAATACAGCGTTGCAGTAATCGGAATACGTCAGGTGAAAATCGCACACCGAGGTTGCGTAATTGATTATTTAAAACAACTATTTTACTATCAAATGTAGTTAGATTAAGGGAATAAAGCTTTTGATTGCTATTAAGTAGTGTGCGACGTACAGGCGGACGTTGTCCGCTGAGCCTTGTCTTGCCAAAATTATTAGCGCAAATCTAAATCTACTTTCTATAAGGAATTAGTGTAAAACATAAAAAAGGAGCAGATTTTTTTGAAGAGTGAAGTAAAAATCAACTACCGGAAAAAACGCATTTGGCACAGAGCGTTGAGTGTTTTAGTGTGTATAACCGTGCTTGCCACTACATATGCACTAATACTGCCGGCAATTACGCTGGAAAGCTCATCTGATGAAGCCGTGCTTGCCGACCTCTATTCAAACAGCAAGGTGCTTAGATGCCCCTTGACCGTGCATGAGCACACGGAAGAATGTTACAATGAGGCAGGCGAACTGATTTGCGGTTATGCAGATTTTGTCGTACATACTCACGGCAAAAGCTGTTATGCCGCCGACGGAAGCCTTGTTTGCACACTTGAGCAAATTGAGGCGCATACCCATGACGTAAGCTGTATGAGCGCAGAAAGCCTTAACGCCGGAACACCGGCCGACGCCGATGGCAGTGAGGCTATAGCCGAAAAGCTTATATGCGGCAAGGATGAGATTATCCTGCATAAGCACGGCAATGAGTGCTATGACGAAAACGGCAGGCTGATATGCGGTATGCTTGAGATAAGAGAGCATACTCACACAGCAAGCTGTTTTAAAATGGCTAAGGTGGATTTAACCACCGGCTATAACGGCATGGAAATAGGTATAAGTGCAAAGGAAAACTCATTCCCTGTTGCGGATATTCCGCTGACCGCTATTGCAGGTGAGCCTGCAAGCACAGATCTTGAAAGCGTTGAAGCTGAGCTTGGCGGACGTTATATTTACACTGCGGTAGATATAAAAGTCATGTCCGGAGAGGAGCAGATACAGCCTACCGAAAAGGTAGCGGTAAGCTTTAAAAATCTGGGCGACATTGACGCAGCCAGTGCGTTTATATGGCATGTAGAATCTGACGGAAGCCTTAAAAAGCTGGATGTCAGCAGGGATGATGACGACACATTGACAGTATATGCGGAGCATTTTTCAACATTTGCAATAGGTTCTCCCATAACTGCGGCACCCATGAGAAAACTATTCAGCACTCCTCCGCTTAGAGCAGCCGTACCGTATTCCGAAAGACTTATGGACAGGTCTAACGATATCGGAGTTTTCTCGGAGGGATATGAGGACTCGCCGTACACATATGAAAAAACATATAATGCATCTGCAAATCTTTGGGTTCCCGATATACACAATCGTGACGGCGGAACTGTTTATATAGATAAGGGTGCGCTGACGGGCAACAACATCAAGGTTTGGCAGACTGAACAATTCTGGGACGGAAAAGCCCCGTTCAGAATTACATCCGCAGAAGGCGCAAGCGGCACAGTTGACTTCCAAAATTACAACGACTTTGCGCTGGAGGACGATGCAAGTGTAGTGCCTAACGGAGCAATAAAGTACGACAACGTAACACTTGAATACTGTAAGGTAAACGCAATCAGCAGCGTACAAAACCTTTACGGCAGAGGCAATAAATTTGTAATCGGTGATAACGTTACAACAGAATCGGGAAAAACCTGGAAGCTGTACGG
>CADBRB010000107.1 GCA_902796955.1 uncultured Ruminococcus sp. | reverse complement strand
CTTTTGTTACGTTGCTGGGTCCCTCCGGATGCGGCAAAACGACAACTCTGCGTATGATAGCCGGGCTTGAAACTCCTACATCCGGCAAAATCGAAATCGGCGATACCGTTGTTTTTGACAGCGAAAAGGGAATAAATGTTCCTGCAAACAAGCGCCATGTGGGATTTTTGTTCCAGAATTATGCCCTTTGGCCGAATATGACCGTTTATCAAAACATATCCTTCGGCTTGAAAAACCTTAAAAAATATACAAAGCAGGAAATAGACGACATAGTAAAACGTGTTGCCCGTGTTGTTAAAATTGAAATGTTCCTTGACAGATACCCTGCGGAGCTTTCCGGCGGACAGCAGCAGCGTGTTGCCATAGCACGTACCCTTGCTCCGGAGCCGGAGGTAATCTTCATGGACGAACCGCTTTCAAACCTTGACGCAAAGCTTCGCCTTGAAATGCGCTCCGAGCTGCAAAGACTTCACCTTACCACAGGCAGAACCTTTGTATATGTTACGCACGACCAAATGGAAGCCATGACGCTGGCAACAAAAATCTGCCTTATAGACAACGGTGTGCTTCAGCAGTATGCGCCGCCTTTGGATGTGTACGGCAAGCCGAACAACCTGTTTGTTGCAGATTTTGTAGGCAGTCCGTCAATCAACTTTATTGATGCGGCCGGCAAGCAAAATGAAAGCGGCGATATGGAATTTGATATTTTAGGCGGAACAAAGGCTGTATTCAAATTCGCCGAGCCTACCAAAATCGACGAATGGCGTGCCGAGGAAAAACGCATAGCCGATGAACACGAGGCTGAAAAGGCAGAGCTTGCAAAGGATAAAAAGCATATAGAAAAAGGAAACAAGGATACCTTGTTCAAATATCCCATTGCTTTGGTGGATGATACGCAGAAAGCCGATAAAGAGCCTGCGGACGATGATTTTGTAATCGGAGTACGTCCGGAAATGATAGAGATATGCACAGAAGGCGGCATAGTAGCCGAGGTTTACAGCGTTATGCCTACAGGTATGGAAACGACAGTTCGTCTGCGCATAGGCAACTATCTGCTTACGGGTGTTGTATTCGGCGGTGTAACCTATGAAATAGGCAGTACCGTGCATATAAAATTCAGGAATAACAAGCTGATGCTGTTCAGCAGACGTTCAGGCAGATTTATAGGCACAGGCGCACTTGAGGTTTAATCTCCTGAATTTATTCCATTTTGCTTCAATGTATTGAACAGATGCTCATAAATTAGATAAGATATTAATGTTTAGGCTCTGCAGAGTTTTCCTCTGCAGAGCCTCATTGTGTAGATAAACTTGTCTACATACTGATACTATCTTCTAATAAAGCCCTTTAACATCTGTCGCGTTAAATTTCGAACAGTTGCGTTGTCGTCCTCGGAATACGTCAGTATTCCTGCGGTGCGAAGCGCACACCAACGCCAAGTAAATCGGCTGTTGATAGAAACAACAATATTGCTCGCATATAGAGTTAGTCGCAGGTAAAAAAGTTATTATCTGCGTTTAGTATGTGTGCGAAGTGGGTGCGGAGCTTCTCCGCCGCCGACTTGCTCTGCAAAATTTTCCGATGACATCTGTTTGAATGCGTTTTATCAGAAAATAGTATGAAAGGGGCTGTCGCACTTGCCTTAAAATTTCGCGCAAGCCTTTTCAAAGGCTTGCGGGTTGAGGGCGAAGCCCCATCGCCGTCCGCAGACGGCGAAATACCCAGCCTTGCAAAAGCTCGGAAATGGGTGAATATTAAAACAGTACGGTGTACTGTTTTAATAGAAGGGAAGCCATGCACGTGAGGACTTCCCCTTAATAACCGCAAAAGGTCGGTGGACTTTAAAATTCACTGACCTTTTTTCGTTAAATATCAGATTTTATGTTGTTCTTTACTGCGACAGCCCGTATTCTTTTATTAAACGGTTTCACCTTCTAAAACCTGTTGTTTCGCCTGTTTTTATCTGTTTGAGAAGCGTACCCGATGTATTGAATGTATAGCGGTATACCTGACAGGTTCCTCCTATTGAAAAGGAATTTGTAGCAGGCGAAGAAAACGTTGACACGATACTCTCCACGTCCCACTCAAGCTGGTTGGACTCATTCACCTTTAAGCCTCCGCCGAGCGAGCCTTCGACGGAGTAAAATGCTTTCGGGTTCCCTGAGTTGGGGTCACATACCAGCAGTACCGCCGTGTAATTGTCACGCACGGCAGGAGTAAGCTCCTCCGCCGGAATATCCCCATTCTTTTTGGTAAACACGTAATCATCCAAAACTTTTTCTATTTCACCGTGTCCGATAAGCGCTCCCTTCTTCGGCACAGCATATGCAGATATGTATATCTGCCCTGCATACTCCGCCATGTCCGCTAAATAGTAGGAGCAGTCGTCCCCTTCATATGCAAAATTGTCGATAATGTTTCCATCGCTGTCAAGTCTTGCAAGCCGTGCGTTTTCACCGATCATGAGCCTTGTTAGCTGAACAAGGTATCCGTCACCGAAGCGAGCCGCACGCCAAACGCCCGTTTCTCCTATATAGGTCTTTTTAAAGTATATCTCGTTGCCGTCAGCGTCGAACTTGCTCAGGTAGAGATAGTCAAAATTACCACGACCGATAACCGCCAATGTGCCATCGTTATTATCAAGTACGGCAGCGATTTCCTCGTGTTTAAAATCGTAGTAGTCGAGCCAGCACTCCCAGAGCTTCTCCCCTTTATCGTTGAAAAGTGCTATCCAATAAATTAAAAAAAAATGCTCTTCGTCATATCCCCATGCAGCCGTACCTATAGATGTTGCTGTGCAATCCGATACAAAATAATTCGGCACGTCTGTTTTCCAAAGAATTCTTCCGTCCTTATAACATTCTACTATACTTTTCTCAAGAATATCCTCATTATCATCGTTTCTTTTATACTCTATACGGTAATTAACGCCTGTTTTAAGCTTACTGTTATTATTAAGCCATACATTTCTGTTCCATGCAGTTTTCAACTCCTCAGGCGTTGGCTCGTCCTGTTGTATCTCTATTCCGGAAACGACATTTTTGATTACATCGGCAGTTTTATCATAAGTAAATCTCTGTGTACTTATATCTCTGTAAACCTCTTTTATGTCAGATCTGCTCAAGCCATCTGCGGAAAGACCGTTTTCATCAAAAAAAGCTATGGCCGCTTTATATTCCTTTGCCTCTGTAACAAATACTATACCTGTAAGGCTTACCGCTATTATAAGCACCATACACGCCGCAAGAGAACGCCATTTTATACCGTTTAAAAATGCCGGTTTAATATCTTGTCCGGCATAATCGGCCGCTTCATCTATGTATTTTTCGTCAATGCCGTCTAATATCTCTGAAATCCTGTTTTTATTCATAAAAGCACCTCTTTCTCAATCAAGTATTTTTTTAGTTTTTTTCTTATTCTGGAAAGCCGCACGGACACGTTATGACGGCTTGTGCCGAACGCTTTTGCTATGTCCTCTACGGAATCCGAGTACCAGTAACGGCGAATGAACATTATGCGGCTTTTACTGTCCAGTCCTTCAAGAAAGCAGTTTATTGCGTCTGCCGCCTCATTTGCATTAATCTCATCTTCCACAGTGATTACGGACTGAAAGCAGTTTTCAATTTCATCTAAAGCAACGTCATAAAAGCTGTTTCGCTTAAGAGCGGTATTTGCCCGGTATTTTTTTATTGCAAGATTACGGACTATTCTGCATACATAGCTCGAAAGCGGCTCAGGGTTTTGCGGCGGCACAGAGTTCCAAACTCCTAAAAACGCATCGTTTACACATTCCTCCGCATCTTGACTGTTGCCCAATATATTGCTTGCAATTTTTGTGCATAAAGCACCGTACTTTTTTGAAAGCTCATCAATAGCCTGTTACGAGCGTGCCAAAAACAATTCCGTTATTTTTCTGTCCTCCAAAGCCTCACTCTCCTCTCCGTTCTGATAATATACTACCGATTTGTGCTTTAATATCTCACTGTTTTTAAATTTTATCAAAAAGAATCCGATTTTGCCATAGTTAATGATATAATGCTAAAACTTCGGATTGCTTTTACGCCTGCACTGTGGTATTATAATAATATTATCATAAAAAGTCTACTGTTGCAGATAGATTTCTATAGTTTATGAAAGGAAAATGTATTATGAAAATCGCAGTAGTTACCGGTGCATCCTCCGGAATAGGCAAAGAATTTGTAAAGCAAATTGCCGCCGGGGAGCAATTAGACGAAATATGGGTAATAGCACGCAGGGTACAGCTACTCAATGAGCTTAAAGAAGAATTTGACAATGTGCGCCCCGTACCGCTTGATTTGCTGAAGGATGAAAGCCGTGATACGCTGTGCCGTATGCTTGAGGAAGAAAAGCCGGATATCCGCATTCTTGTGAATGCATCGGGATTTGGAAAATTCGGCTCTTTTTTGGATATGACCAGACAGGAAATAAATTCCATGCTTGCGTTAAATTTAAATTCCCTGATAGATATGTGCTACGATTGCCTGCCTTATATGAGCGAGGGCGCACGTATAATCAACATGGGCTCGGCGTCGTGCTTTCAGCCTTTGCCCTACTTTAACATCTATGCGGCGGGCAAAACGGCAGTGCTGAGTTTTTCACGAGCATTGAACGTAGAGCTTAAGCCGAGGAAAATATCGGTTACAAGCGTTTGCCCCGGCTGGGTACGAACAGAGTTCTTTGATGTTGCCAAAAAAACCAAAAACTCTGATGCGGTAACACATTTTTCTCCCATGTACGAGTCTGCGGACGTTGTGCGTAAGGCACTTAAGGACAGCCGCAAGGGAAAGGACATCTCAGTGCTGGGCTTTACGGTTAAAATACAGAAACTGGGCGCTAAGCTGTTTCCGGCTTCGTTTGCTATGAAAGTATGGATGAAAGTAAAATAGACTGCTTAGTGCTTTATAATTTGCAGGTGTACTGTTTTTTTATTCAGGTGAGCTGTAAGAAAAAGCATTTTTTCACGTTTTTATTGACTGAAACTAAAGAACATGATATAATAAACGCTAATAGATTAGTTTTGTATTATGGGTAAGTTTTGCGTTTATTGTAATGATTTTTATTGCCCGCCCGATTTAACATATTACATCTGCGGGCGATGGCTGATTATTTTGTACCGTTGCGCCGTTTTACGGCACAGACGGCAGAATATAAGCCGGCTTAATACTTTGTAGTGCTTGAGCGTACATATTATAACGGCATAAGTTCATACCATACAGTTATATTATAGCCCTATGCTACACCATAGCACCGGGCTTTTTTGTATATTGTTAAATAAACATAAAACCAAAGCAAAGGAGAAAATAAAAATGACCATTATTGATGTGCTTAATCAAAATGCCACGCAATACCCTCATGAAACGGCACTGGTTGAAATCAATCCTCAGTTTGAGCTTTCAAGCAAAATAACATGGAGAGATTACGCACTAATTCAGCCGGAGCCGGGACAGCCGTTCCGCAGGGAAATGTCATGGGAGGATTTTTACAAGGAAGCAAACAGATTTGCAAATCTGCTTTTAACCAGAGGATGCAAAAGAGGCGACAAAATAGCCATACTGCTTATGAACTCAATAGAGTGGCTTCCGATATATTTCGGCATACTTAAAGCCGGCGCAATCGTTGTGCCGCTTAATTACAGATATACATCAGACGAGATAAAGTATTGCCTTGAAAAGGCGGATTGCTCTATGCTTGTTTTCGGACCGGAGTTTATAGGCAGAATGGAAAACATATGCTACGCTCTGCCCAACATAACAAATATGTTCTATGTAGGCGAGGACTGCCCCACATTTGCGGACAGCTACAATGATATGATATCCTACTGCTCGTCACACTCTCCACGTATCAATATAACCGAAGACGATGATGCGGCAATCTATTTTTCATCAGGAACAACCGGCTTTCCAAAGGCTATACTCCACGCACACCGCAGTCTTATACATTCGGCACGCACAGAACAAAACCACCACAAGCAAACTCACGAAGACGTCTTCCTATGCATACCGCCGCTGTATCACACAGGCGCAAAAATGCACTGGTTCGGCTCGTTCCTTGTGGGCGGCAAGGCTGTACTGCTTAAAGGCACAAAGCCCGAATGGATATTACAGGCGGTTTCGGATGAAGGCTGTACAATAGTGTGGCTGCTCGTTCCGTGGGCGCAGGATATTCTTGACGCAATCGACAGAGGCGACGTTAAGTTAGAGGACTATCAGCTTTCTCAGTGGAGATTGATGCACATAGGCGCACAGCCGGTTCCGCCGTCACTTATAAAACGCTGGCTGGGTGTATTTCCTAACCATAAGTACGACACAAACTACGGGCTTTCGGAGTCAATCGGACCGGGCTGCGTACATTTGGGTCTTGATAACGTGAATAAGGTAGGCGCAATAGGCAAAGCAGGCTTCGGCTGGGAGGTGCGTATAGTAGATGAAAACGCACAGCCCGTTAAACGCGGAGAGGTCGGTGAGCTTTGCGTTAAGGGCCCCGGCGTTATGAAGTGCTATTACAAAGATGAGGACGCTACAAACGAAATACTGCACGGCGATTGGCTGTTTACGGGCGATATGGCAATGGAGGATCCCGATGGCTTTATATATCTGGTAGACCGTAAAAAAGACGTTATAATCACCGGCGGCGAGAACCTGTACCCTGTACAGATTGAGGACTTTATACGCAGTAACAGCGCAGTAAAGGACGTAGCCGTAATCGGCTTGCCCGACCCAAGACTTGGAGAAATAGCCGCCGCAATAGTTGAGGTAAAGCCGGAATGTACACTTACCGAGGAACAGCTGGCAAAATTCTGCGAGGGTATGCCGAGGTATAAGCGTCCGAGAAAGATTATCTTTGCCGATGTACCGAGAAATCCGACAGGAAAAATCGAAAAGCCGAAGCTTCGTGAAATGTACTGCGGTGAAAGTCTGGTAGCACAGCAAATAGAAAAATAAATTACAGCCTTAATAAAACAAGGCGATTATCAAGGCTTTACGCACAAACGGCTGTGCCGTTTGAAGGGCTGCCTGCGGCAGCCCGCAAGCAAAAGCAAAGCTTTTGCGGCGTAAAGCCGTAAATCAATATAAAACTAACTGAGAGGAAAATAATATGAAAAAGCTTTTATTGGGAAACGCCGCAGTAGCTCAGGGCGCATATGAAGCCGGCGTACATTTTGTTTCCTCATATCCGGGTACGCCAAGCACCGAGATAACCGAGTGCATGGCCGCATATCCTGCAAATGAGGTATATGTTGAATGGGCTCCTAACGAAAAAGTGGCGGCAGAAGCGGTTGTCGGTGCCGCTATAGCAGGCGGCAGAGCCATGTCCTGCTGTAAGCACGTAGGACTGAACGTTATGGCAGACCCTATTTTTACAGACAGCTACATAGGTGTAAACGGCGGCGCAGTTTTTTGCGTGGCAGACGACCCCGGAATGCATTCATCACAGAACGAGCAGGATTCCCGTCATTATGCAAGAGCCGCAAAAATGCCGATGCTCGAACCGTCGGATTCCGCAGAATGCAAGGAATATACAAAGCTTGCATTTGATTTAAGCGAACAGTTTGATACGCCTGTTTTTATCAGGCTTTCCACACGTGTTTCACATTCACAGAGCCTTGTGGAAATTGGACAGCGCAAGAACCGTGATGTAAAGCCTTATGAAAAGAATATCAAGAAAAACGTTATGATGCCTGCAAATGCTATTGCAAGGCACGTTGTGGTTGAACAGCGCACCGATGAGTTGAAAAAGTATTCCGAAACCACTGCGCTAAATACAGTTGAGAATAACGGAAGTAAAATCGGTGTTATTACTGCGGGAATATCCTATCAGTATGCTAAAGAGGCCTTGGGCGGCAATGTGAATTATCTTAAATTAGGTATGGTATATCCGCTGCCGGAAAAACTGCTTAAAGATTTTGCCGCAAGCTGTGACGAGGTTTATGTTATAGAAGAGCTTGACCCGTTTATTGAAGATATATGCCGTTCGCTCGGCATAGACGTAAAGGGTAAGGAATGCTTTACCATGCTTGGCGAATATACTCCGAGTATGATAGCCTCCGCCGTTTTGGGTAAGGCTCCTGCGGAATTTGACAAGCCCGATGAAATTGTTCCCGCAAGACCGCCTGTACTCTGCCCCGGATGCCCGCACAGAGGTACTTTCTTTGTGCTTAAAAAGCTTGGCTTGACAGTATCCGGAGATATCGGATGCTATACGCTCGGTGCTGTAGCGCCGCTTGCATCGGTAGATACCACGATTTGTATGGGTGCGTCTATCAGTGCGGCTCACGGCATGGCAAAGGTAAGAGGCAGGGAGTTCAACAATAAGCTTGTATCTGTCATTGGTGATTCCACATTCATGCATTCCGGCATTACCGCTCTTTCGGATATTGTTTACAACAAGGGCTGTAATACAATTATCATACTTGATAACTCCATAACAGGTATGACAGGTCATCAGGATAATCCGACAACAGGTAAGACAATACGCGGAGAGGCTACAAAGCAGGTCGATTTAATCAAGCTTTGCGAAGCACTCGGAGTAGAGCATATAGCGGTGGCAGACCCGTTTGATGTTAAAAACTTTGAAAAGGTTGTCAAGGAAGAGGTCGCACGTGATGATGTATCCGTAATTATTGCTCAAAGACCCTGCGCATTGCTTAAAACAGTAAAATACACCGGACACTGTGAAATAAATACCGAAAAATGCCGTAAATGCAAGCTTTGTATGAAGCTGGGCTGTCCCGCAATAAGCGTTGACGGCGAAGGAACCGTACGCATTGACAAGACCCAGTGCAACGGCTGCGGACTGTGCGTAAGCGTTTGTCCGTTTGGCGCAATAGAAAAACAGGATTGAGAAAGGCAGGGGAAAAATCATGAGCAAAACATCTACTAATATTATGATAGTCGGCGTTGGCGGACAGGGTACCCTGCTTGCAAGCCGTATACTCGGCAATGCCGTTATACTGGCTGGTCACGACGTTAAGGTTTCGGAGGTTCACGGTATGAGCCAGCGAGGAGGAAGCGTTGTAACTTATGTAAAGTACGGCGAAGCTGTACACTCTCCTATTATTGATAAAGGCGAAGCCGATATAATACTCGCATTTGAAAGACTTGAAGCCTACAGAGCCTTACCGTGGCTCAAAAAGGGCGGTAAAATAATAGTAAACGATCAAAAAATAAATCCTATGCCTGTAATCACGGGTGCTATGGAATATCCTGAGGGCATTATTGAAAAGCTCTCCGAAAAAGCCGATGTAACTGCTCTTGACGCACTGTCATTAGCTGAAAAGGCAGGAAGCATAAAGGCTGTAAATGTAGTTCTTATCGGTGTTATGGCTAAGAATACCGATATAGAACACGATAAGTGGATAGAAACAGTAAAATCAACCGTTCCGCCAAAGTTCCTCGACATAAACATAAAAGCGTTCGAGCTTGGCTATAATTATAATCCATAAACAACCAACCCACTTTACAACAGAAGAATAAAAAAAGGATATGTGATAGCAATGCCGATATTAAATCCGCAAATGGAATGTATTTCACGCAGTGAGCTTAAAAAGCTCCAGAGTGAAAGACTCATAAAACAAGTTAAAAAAATGTATGAGCGCGTTGAGTGCTTTCGCAAGAGAATGGATGAAAAAGGTCTGAAGCCCGAAGACATACACGGGGTGGACGACTTGCATCTGTTACCGTTCTCATATAAGCAGGATTTGCGTGATTATTATCCTTTCGGCCTGTTTGCCGAGCCGCTCTCCAATATTGTACGCACACACGCTTCATCCGGCACTACGGGTAAAAGAATAGTTGTGGGATATACAAAAAACGATCTTGATATGTGGGCTGAATGTGTTGCAAGAATGATGACCGCTCTCGGCGTAACAAAAGACGACGTAGTACAGGTTTCCTACGGATACGGATTGTTTACCGGAGGATTCGGCGCACATGGAGGAGCTGAGAAAATCGGCGCTCTCGTAGTTCCCATGTCATCCGGAAATACCGCCCTTCAAATACAGACAATGATAGACTTTGGCGTAACCGTTTTATGCTGTACGCCGTCTTATGCAATGTATCTGGGTGAAGAGGTTGAACGTCTTGGCGTAAAGGATAAATTGAAATTAAGAGTCGGTATTTTAGGCGCAGAGCCGTGGACGGAGAATATGCGTAAAAAAATCGAAGCGGCACTCGGTATAAAGGCGTGCGATATTTACGGACTCTCCGAAGTTCTGGGACCCGGAGTTTCCGGCGAATGTGAATATCAATCAGGTATGCACGTATGGGAGGATAATTTTATTCCTGAGATAATCGACCCAGATACAGGTGAGGTGCTGCCTCTGGGTGCAAAGGGTGAGCTTGTATTTACATCACTCACAAAGGAAGCTTTCCCCATCATACGCTACCGTACCCGTGACATTTGCTCACTTATCGCAGAGCCGTGCAAGTGCGGACGTACTCATTTGCGCATGAGTAAGCCTACCGGACGAACCGACGATATGCTCATTATAAGAGGCGTAAATGTATTCCCCTCGCAAATTGAGGAGGTACTGCTCAAGGTAAGCGGCAATAAGATAACGCCCAATTACCAAATAGTACTTGACAGAGTAAACAATACCGATACATTCGATATCAATGTTGAAATGAGTGAAGCATTCTTCAGAGATGACGTTAAATCTATTGAAAATCTTGAGAAAACTATCGTTAATCAGCTTCGTTCAATGCTCGGCATAGGTGCAAAGGTACATCTTGTAAACCCGCAAACCATAGTGAGAAGCGAAGGTAAGGCCAAGCGTGTAATCGACAACAGAAAAGGTAAAATTTAATGCCGGATTGAAAGGAGTTTTTGAAAATGTTAGTTAAACAGCTATCTGTCTTTTTGGAAAATAAAAGAGGCAAGCTTCACGATGTAATTGATATACTTGCAAAAAACGGCGTTGATATAAGCGCCTTGTCTTTAGCAGATACATCTGATTTCGGTATACTCCGTTTGATTGTGGACAGACCCGAAACCGCACAGAAATCCCTTATGGATGACGGCATTATAGTCAGCATAACAGATGTTGTGGCTGTCGCCATGAATGATGTTCCCGGCGGCGCATTGGGTATTTTGAACATTCTGGCAAATAACGACATTAATATTGATTATATGTATGCCTGCGTTGGCAAGGTGACGGGCAAGGCTCTTATGGTACTGCGTGTAGAGGATAATGAACTGACTGAAAGAATTTTGTTCAATAACGGCTACAGCAACGTAAACCCTGCCGATATATACAGAATTTAAAACTTTACAGATAAAACAGCGGCACATCTTTTGAGATGTGCCGCTGTCAGTGTGTAGACAAACCTGTCTACACACTGTAGGCTTCGAGAAATCGAGGCAGATTTTACGAAAACAAATTCGTCGGCGTACATATGTACGGTAGAGTTTGTTTTCGTGAGAAGCGCACGGGCAAGCCATTTATTAAAGATAGCTTGCCTG
>CADBRB010000106.1 GCA_902796955.1 uncultured Ruminococcus sp. | reverse complement strand
TTTTTTGTAAAAGCGTGCGTGCCTAAGAGCATAGCGTCCAGCCCCAGAAACAGCTTGCTTCTTGCCGTATCATCGTCTAAAAACCAGCCCTGTTTCAGCTCGACAACGGAATCAGCTTCAGACATTAATCTGATTTTTTGGAAAAAATCCAAGTCAGAATAGAGATTTAATTCCACTTCCTTAATTTGCACCTTTTCGGTTTTTCCCTCCGATTTTCTGCTTTCATAAGCATAAATCATATCCGGCATCTGATAGCTTAGCACTATTACACCAAAAAAGCACAGTGTACAAACAACAAACCTTATTCTGCGTAATACTTTACTCATCACTTTCACCTCTTAATATTACAGTAACCGTTGTACCCTTTCCGGATTCACTTTCAAACTTCATGCTTCCGTTATGAAGCATTACTATTTTATTGCATAGCGCAAGCCCAAGTCCAACTCCGCCCTGACTGCGAGAACGTGATTTATCGACCCTGTAAAACGCCTGAGTTATTTTATCAAGTTCTTCTTGAGGTATACCTCTACCGTCATCACTAACAGTAAGTATTAGATTTTTACCGTTAAGTTTTAGATTTATATCTATATTCCCTTTTTTTCCCAAAGATTTATAGGCATTGTCGAGCAGATTTATAACAAGCGATTCAAACAAATCCGCCTCAAGCATTGCATATCCCTCATCGCATACACAAGTCAAATTGACATCTGTTGAGCTATATTTGGTTTTGAGCAGCTCTGCGGCTTCATTTATTATCAAGTACGGCTCAACCTTTTTCAGCTCAAAGCTTTGTTTATTAATCATAATCAAATCCAGCAGTTTGAATGACAGGCTTTCGAGCCTTTTGCCCTCTGTAAAAATGTATTGCGCTGCCTCTTCAATTTCTTCAGTGCCGAGAGATTGACTTCTTATAAGGTCGGCATATCCTATAATTGATGTCATGGGTGTTTTAATCTCATGAGCAAAACTGCCCATAAACTGTTCCTGCTTTTGGAGTGTGTCGGTAAGCTCGTCTATTGTATTTTCAAGTTTTGAAGCCATAACGTTAAAGTCATTAGCCAAAAGCTCTATTTCATCACCGGAATGTATCTTTGCCCGGCTCGAAAGATTACCTGTTGCTATTTCATTTGATGCTTTTGAAAGTATTTTTAACGACCTTGTTAAAAGTGCGGCAATTACCCATGCGCTTACAGCCGCAATAAGCGTCATTATAATAAGAACACGGCGATAAATAAAGCTTTGATTCTCTCTAAGCAAATAAATCTCCGTGGTGTCATACAATGCCATAAGACACAGCTTTTCTCCATTGACATTTATAGGCTCATAAATTTTAAAGTAGCTTTTCTCTTCGATTTTTACAAGCTTAACATATGCATACCTGTCCTTAGCTGTATTTTCGTAAATGGTATTGTTAAAAGCAATATTGCCGCATTTAAAAACAATTTTATTCTGAGTATCATAGAGGTATAATGCCGCAAATGCTGATTTTCCGTCCTTTGTAAGCTGATTAAGTACATCGACTATATCGGCAAAATCGGTTTGCCTGCTTATGCTGTTAGCTATAGTAAGCGTATTGCGTATCATCTCGAAGGATTGTATTGCCGTATTCTTTTCATTTTCCAATGACGAATTGAACGATAGAGAAATTATAAGACTACCGCCTATTCCGAAAATTAACGCCAAAAGTCCGGTTACACAAAATACAAGCTTTGATTTTAACCTCAACACACTACACCTCTAATCTATAGCCCACCTTATATACCGTTTGAAGCTCGTTTTCCCAACCGACTTTTTTACGCATACGCTGTACATGAAGGTCAACTGTACGGCTACCGTACTGGTATTCTCCGCCCCATACTCTCTCGTATATAGTTTCACGATAAAGCGCAGTATTCGGATTCTGTGCAAAAAGCAGCAAAATCTCATATTCCTTATTTGTAAGATTGATAAAGCTGTCATTGCGCTTTACAGTCATTGATACAGTATTTATCGTCAGACCGCCTATTTCTATAATGCTGTTAAGCTTATTATACCTGCGCAGTACAACCTCAACTCTGGCAAGCAGCTCGATTATTTCAAACGGCTTGACTATATAATCCTCTGCGCCCATTTTTAAGCCCTTTACTCTGTCATTGACCGTCCCCTTTGCCGTAATGAATATGACAGGCGTACCCGTATATCTTATGTACTCCATAAGCTCGAATCCGTCAGCACCGGGAAGCATAACGTCAAGTAAAATAAGGTCGTATGTTTCTTTTTCTATTTCGTCTGCGGCAGAGATGCCGTCGTACAGGCATTTACAGTTATAACCTGCTTTACTCAGGCTTAGCCTTATCAGGTTTGCTATAGGTTTTTCATCCTCAACTATCAGTATTTTTATCATGCTATTTCTTTGCGCTTGTAGATGCGCTTCCTTTCTCTTTATGTACTGATTATTATACATCAGAATTACATCAAATCTGCATACATTACGACAAAAATCCCCTGCGGCAATAGCCGCAGGGGAAAGTTGTATAAATCGTTTACATTACAGTGATATGATTATTCGGTACGTCTTCTCTTTTTTGCAACGAAAATTATTCCGAGTGAGATAACCATTACCGTTACATATGCAATGTAGTTTGTTGTATCTCCCGTACGTACTGCCGGCAGATTAGCATATTTTGCTATCGGTGTAGCTTCTGCTTTTGCTCTTGCTTCAGCTTCGGCTCTTGCCTTTGCCTCAAGCTCTCTGCGCTCGGCTGCTTCATCGTATCCGGTGTACGGTGTATCATCATAAGGACGGTCGGGTATCTTCTTATCAATAACCGTAAAGGTCTTGACTACGCCTTCCTTATCAATGTTGACACGGTATACGTTTGAATTAATCATGTAATTATTGGGAGCCTTTGTTTCACGTAGATAGTAGATTCCGTAAGGAATATTTCCTATTCCGCCTTCGCCGTTCTCGTCTGTTGTGAAGGTGTCGTAAACCTGCTTGTCCTCATAATAGAGCGTAAACTCAGCATTTGCAAGCTTCTTCTTATCCGAACCAATCTTCAGCACCCTGAGAGAGCCTCTTATGATTCTGTTGTAGAAGTCAACATTCACTAAATCATTTTCGAGAACTATTACCTTCTTAGATGCAGGTAATACATATTTTATGGATGCATCGCCGTTTATTTCTGAAACGGTATATTCACCAACAGGTAATTTCGGTGATATTGCTACACCGTCAGCCTTTGTATATATCTGAATATCAATGTACTGACCGTTGTATGCATAACCGTAGATTCTAAACTCAAAGTCTGCTTTTGCGCCGTCTTCAGCGGTCTTCGTAATCATAATTGAACCGTAAGCATCGGTGTTGTGGAATTTTGCAATTCTAACTACGCCGTCGTCAACAAGCTCTTCTGCATCTGTAGGTGTAGCCTGCTGCGGATCGGTTGGTGTTGCCAAGCTAATGTCATTTTCGTATGCATATACATAAGCGTAGCCTTTTTCATCGACTACTATTGATATCGGATCAAGATGATTGTATGGTGTTTTGGAGTCCATAATCTCGGTTACAGTGTATTCACCTGCAACTATGTCCGCATTAATCTCACCAAATGCATCCGTTACAAATATCTGGCTGAACCATTCGCCGTTCTTTTGCTTACCTTCAACTAAGAAGCGCACGCCTTCAATCTTGCCGTCATCTGACGTCTTGATAATCTTGAGCGGACCTCTTTCAAGCTCGTTGGTAATTGTAACTTCCGTAGTTTCTTTATACACAACATCGACTGTTTGAGCATCTGCCAAGACGTACGGATACATGATAGACAACAGGTTGCCGTCCTCATCATATATCTGCTCTTCGATCGTATATCTGCCTACTACAAGATTCTCTATCATGATTTCACCGTTCTTATCGGTTCTGAAGTATCCTTCGTAGGTATTGCCGTTAGCAAGAACTCCGGTTACCTTAAACAGGAAGCCTGCAAGGTTGCCCTTTTGTCTGTCCTCAGCAACTTTTACAATCTTAAGATTGCCTCTTCTGAGCGTATTTTCCACATTGATATCAATAATTCCATTGTCTGTTGTATAGCTATAAACTACATTGGCATTATTGGTATCTGTTTCAACATAAATACTCTTCTCGCTTGTAAGGCTTACATTTCTCTTTTCTGCATTTTCAGAGAGATTTCCGTCCTCGTCAAAGCTACCCAGATTATACTGAAGCATACTTATCTCTTTGATGGTATACTCACCTGCAAGCAGCTTTGCCATTAGTCGTGACGCAATTACATATATTCCCTTCTCTGCGTCGTAAATCTCTTCCTCATCTGACGTTGTTAAAATATATTCGCAGTAAACTCCAAATTTATTGCGTCCCTTAACAAGGAACCTTGCTCCCGATACCTGATTATCTTCAGATGTCTTTGTGATTCGCACATCGCCTGTTTCAAGATAATTTTTGAACTGTAATGTGGACCACTCATATACACCTTCCGGATTATCGGGGTTATATACAATATCAACAACTTTTCGTTCACTGTCTACAATGTATCCCCTGTTGCCGGGGCTTCCGACCAACTCTACGGAATATTCATAGTCGCCTCGACTGTACCGTTGCGTCATTGTGCCTGCCGGATTGTTTTCAAACAGGTTTATACCGTTGATAATGTCGTTAATGATATCATCGGTTGCAGTAATGCCGATAGCATTCAGCTGTGTTCTGATATCCTGCTTAATCTGCGGTATCGGGCTTGTTGTGGGTGATACATAAGATGTAAATGTTCTTTC
>CADBRB010000105.1 GCA_902796955.1 uncultured Ruminococcus sp. | reverse complement strand
TGATCCACTGCGTAAAAATCGCCCCAGCGTTTGGTTATGTCTGTCAATACTATTTTAGGCATGTTATCCTCCTATTCCCTTATCGAGGCTGGCGCCCGTGATTTTGTTGACAAGGGCATTGCAAATAAGAATTGTAACGATTAATATAAGGTTTATACCGCTTGAGAATGCGTAAAGACCCATTTCATCAAAGTAGTCTAACTGTGTACTGAGAATCAATCCCTGACCGCACAGAAGCATGAACAATGAGAGCTCACGCAGGCAGGTCATAAACGGAAGTAAGAATCCGCTGACAATGGATGATTTTTGTATCGGTACTATAATGCGTGTCATGCGCTTTCTCCACGGAATGTCCTGAATTATTGCAGCTTCTTCGATTTCTCCGCTAAGCTGGAGCATTGAGTTAAGCGAGCTGCGGCTTGCAAACGGTATGTATTTTACCGTACCGACTATAATCAACAGCCAGTATGTGTTAAACAGGTTGATACTGCCCGAAAACAGCTTAAAGAACGCTATACTCACAGCTATTGAGGGCATAAGATAGGGGAGAAATGCAACGCTGTTTACATATCCTGCAAGCTTTGAACGGCGCCTTTTAGACACTGCATAGCCTATAAGAGTACCAAGAATACCTGCAGTAAGCGCACAGGCAACCGAAACAAGCATTGTACCTGCAAAGCCCTGCCAGATCATCTCATTAAACAGCATTCCCTTTTGACCGTACATACCGTTCTCGGTTACGTTTTCGTTTGTCATCCACCATTTTGTTGTAAGATTTGATGAATCAAACGTCTTTAAGAAGCTGTAATCGCCAGGATTTGGCAGGAATGTTTCAAATGCAAATGAAATAATCGGGAAAATACTGGTAAAGAACGTAATAATTATAAGGATAACGGCAACAAGCGTTTTGCCTATTCTTCCGATATTTATTACGGAGGTTTGACCTGATTTACCCGTAACGGTAGTATAGCTCTTGCGGCTCTTGAGTGAACGCTGATTGAAATACATTATTGCAATTCCGAGCAGCATCATAATTACGGCAAGTATACTTGCCTGACCTGCTCTTCGGTCGTTTATCTCTATATATCTTGTGGAAAGAGTGGTAAGACCGAGGAAGTGCGGTACGGGATACGAACCCATCGAGCTGCCGAAAACGAGCAGTATCGTTGAGAGTATAGCCGGACGTATAAGCGGAAGAGTTACACGAGTCATTATCTTCCACTTTGGCGTATTCAAAATCGTTGCGGCCTCTTCAAGGTTTGCATCCATATTTCTGAATATACCGCCAATCAATATGTAGGCAAACGGTGCGTAATGCAAGCCGAGTACAAGTATACTCGGAAACATACCCGAACACCACCATTTAGGCATATTTACGCCAAGCAGACCTGCCAGCACACCGTCACGGTTACCTGTAACCGCAATAGAGTCAAACAGGTTTTTCCATACGGTAGCCAGCGTCCATTGCGGCATTATATATGGGAAAATAAAGATTGAGCTCAGGTATTTTTTAAACCTGAGATTGGTTCTTGTAACCAAAAATGCGAATAAACCGCCGTAGAGTATTGAAACCGCACAGGCTCCTACGGCGAGTAAAAGAGTATTTAAAAGCGGGTTCCACAGATTGATTTTTGCAACACTGCTCGTAAAAAGGTCGGTATAATTTACAATCGTATATCCCGATACTTTTCCCGTCAGGTTTGCGTCTATAGTGCCCGGATGTATTGCAAGAGTATCTTCAATTATGGCAATAATAGGCGCAAAGGTGGTAAAGGTGCAAATCAGCCCCATTACGACCAATATTGTGTTCTGCGGTTTGGAAAAGAATGTTTTTATCTTATTCCACATAATGACCCGTCTGTTATTTTTCTGAGACGACATCATAAACTATTCCTTTCGGTTAATTTGCGTCTATAAAGTCAAAGGCGCCGTGAAAGACGCCTTTGACATAAATCTTAATCTAACTTAATCTTAATCTTAATTATTCTTCTGCTGTCGGGCTGTACTTATCAAGTGTTTCAATCCATGAGCCAACTGTGAAGGCAACCTTTGCGCAGTATTCCGGATCTTCGAGTACGAGCTTTCCGTCGCCTACCCACCAGTCATAGCCGCGGTCGTTCTTAACGGGATATTTGTTTTCGCCGTCTTCGTATCCGCCCTGAGCATGATTGTGGAGCTCTTCGTTCTTCTTGGCAACGTCGGGATTGGAGGAATATCCGCCCATATCCTTGCCCCAAGCCTCAAAGCCTTCCTGAGTGCAGGTCATATAAGCGATAAATGCGCAAGCGGTCCACGGCAACGGGCTGTTGTCTGTAACAAACAGATAATGGCAATAACCGTATCCGCCGATTCCCTCATAACCGTCCTCATAAGCGGCAACCTTAACGTTGTTCTTTGATTTGGTTTCGGATTCTTCGATTGAACGAAGCTTTGAATAAACAAGCAGACCGAACTGATCCTTTGCGGAAACGTCAACAAGGTTCTGGCATATCGGGCCGTCGTCCTCAACTGCGTTGTAGTTAGCTACCCAAAGCTTTATCCATGCAAGAGCATACTTGCCGTTCTCGCCAAGCTCAAAGTCTTTAGCTGTGTCCGCAACCTCATCAATCGTGGGCTGGAAGTAAGCCTTATCAGCATCGCTGAGCTTATCAAAAGCGTCCTTAAGATACTTTGCATACTTATCCTGAGTAAGCATATAAAGGAAGTTTTTACCAACTATTTCAGAGTCGATATCCATAAACTGGCCGTGAGCGTCTTTTGCAACGTACTCCCAGCAGTTCTTAAAGGTCTTTGTTCCAACACAGTTGAACATAAATACCTTATTAAGGGTTTGAAGTGCAAGATATCCGTCATATTTTGCAGCATCTATTTCATTTGCTTCTGCCCATTCCTTGGGGATGAAAGTATCAAGAATGCCGGTCTGTACCATTTTGCTCTCAATCTGGTTTCCGTCCTGGATAAGAGTCATGGCATATGTGCCGGTGGTTTTTCTTGATTCGGCTGTCAGCTGATCGAATATCTTGTTGTTTTTCGGCTGCTGCCAATCAAATTCAAGAGTATAGCTGCTGTCGATTGTTTGCAGATATTCAATGAACACCGGCAAAGCACTCTTGCCACGGCTTGAATTGCCAACGCCAAAGAATTTTTTGCCGTTTGATTCTTCTATTGCTTTCTTTGCAAGCTCTTCAAGCGTCATGCTTTGAGCCTGCTCAATGATTTTTTGTACGTCGCTCTGATCTTTTTTCTCATCTTTGCAGCCGCACAATGCCAGCGGTAATACCATAAGTACTACAAGTATAATTGCCAGAAACTTCTTCATAACGATACCTCGCTTCAAAATATTTACAGTATAAGCAAGCAGATAAAATACATACATATTCCGTCAAATTTCTACTTATACCATGGCAGTATTTTACAACATATTCACAATTATGTCAATGTATCTAAAAATTTTCATGTAATAATACCAATTTTACACCGTATCTTTGTGAAAAATGCCAATGATTTAGTATTAATTTTGAACAAATTAATAAAACGTTAGATAGAGCTTGTGATTATTATACTTCGATTTTGAATTTGTAAATTATTTAAATAAGTAAGACGTATTCTTAGCGGCTAAACGTTAATTATCAATATCTCTTAATCGGGCTTGGGCTTTGATTTTGCGGTAAATTCCGCAACAGTTACTTTAATCACATCAACGGTTGAAGCCATTTTGTCGCTGATGTCAAAGTCCCTTCCGGACTGATTCTTCATGAGAAGCCTAAGACCCTTGATTTTTTCCTGTTCATCACTTATTATTTCGGCTTTTCCACGACCGATTAACGATGCATATGCCGCACCGTATTTACAGGGGATATCTCCGCCTGAAATCAGCTCAATATCACACTCAAGCTCAACACATACACAGGGGTTGTTTTTTATCAAATCGAGCTTATGTCCTTCATGTGCGCTGTGCATATAAAAGATGAGCTTTCCGCCGGTAAATTCATACCCGTAGTGAAGCGGTACTATATAAGGATAAGCGTCGTCAAAAAGTCCCAGATGCAATATCTTGGGTTTTTCAATAATATTCATAATATCTTCCGGATTGGTTACTTCACGGTCTTTTCTACGCATTAATTCACGCCCTTTTATAAGCAGCCGTAGCTCAAAAAATAAAAAAGAATATGTATATAAAAATACAGACTGTAAAATCAAGCTAAAGATTTATCCTTTAAGGCCTCACACAAAGCGGCGGCATCTCCGTTTACGCCGTCAAAGCGGTAATCATATGGCATATTGTCAAATATACCGTGCTTTTTCTCCAACATCATAGCGACGGGTGCAGGTAAAATACCGTGCATTCTTGCCTTAAAACGTTCCTTTATAGTGTCGATATCGGCATAAACCAATATTCTTACGGCATCCTCAGGCAACAGATTGATATGCTCAGGCTCAGTAATCACATATATTATGTTATCGCCGGAAACCGCATTTTCAAGCTTCCTTTTAAACATTACTTTTGCTTCGCTTTCGGATTTAGCAATTCTTAAAAAGTCTTTGCCTGTAATAATTTCTGCACCGAGCGAGCTTTTTATTTGATTTGCCAAAGTGGATTTTCCGGTGCAATTTTCTCCGATAATACCTATAACCATTTCTAAATCCAATCCTTTCTATTATATTGTTCTCAGATTAAAAGCGGACAAAGCTTTATGAAAATGATTACCGTAAGATGAGCAGAAATGCGCATTAATACCAGCGTGTTAATGGCAACGGCGTTGTATGGGTAATCACACCGCAAGACCTGTCTGTTTTTATTCAGAGATTAGTATTAAGGTTATTTTACAATTATAGACAAAAAATGTAAATTTTTCAACTGTAAGTAAAAATTTGTACGGCAAGGCGTTTAGGATACCGATAAAATCATTATAATATAAGCAGTTGTATGGCTGACGCTGTAATTTTGAGTCAGTTTATTCTGCATGAAAAAGCAGGACTTACATAAGCTGTAAATCCTGTTTTTTGAATATATTGTACGTTTAGATTTTAGTATGGAAGTCGGGAATGCCGACTATTCTATTTATTGCTCAATTCGGCAATACGTTTTTCCAGCTGTGATTTTGACATATTAATCAGCTCTCGGTCAAATTCACTGTGGAAGGCAGACATCAGTACATTGTTTGTATTATTTGCTTTTTTCAAACGCAAAATGCGCTCTGCGTGTGCCGCAGGCTCATACTCTGTAAAATGCTTTTGTTCCGGCAAGGTCGTTATAATTCTTTTAATGATTTTTGCCTCTTCCGTGTAGCATATCGGCTCAAAGTGTACAGGGCTGAGATTGGTTTGCGAACGTTCATCTGAGAAAAAGTCTTGTACAATGTCCACATAGTAGCAGTCTGTATAATCCGTAAAGATTTTCTCATATTTTCTTACATCGCTATTAGTTTTATCGTTTACTTCGGGATTGCTGTAGGGAACAAGCTTATCTGTATCGCTAATCATCATAGTTTGCTGGCGTGACGCTATAAGTATAATATTATTGCCGTAAATGCTCTTTAAAAAATCCGCATACTTTTTAAGCTCTGAAGCGATGGTTTCGTCATCATAATACTCGTTCATGTGTGTATTTTGAAAACCGACGCTTCTTCCGAAGTGACCGGCCATGCCTATCGGCTTGCCGTTACACATATAAGCGGTCAGTTCTACCAGAGGATACAAATCAATAACTACCCAATCCGCCGGATTCTTTTTCAGATAATCGTTAATTCCGCAATCCAGCTGTAATTTAATCATTCTATGCTCCCAGTTGCTTTCATCGAATATTTCAGGCGAATAATCAACCTTTAAGTCCATCATGAGGGGCATATAGTGAAAAGCATAGTTGTTTACGCAAAAATCTTTTTCGGCATGATTAAATATGAAACGAGAGATGCAACAACCGATATTATCAATAGCCAGCGGCAGTTCTACCGGTTTTCCGTAATACAAATCCGCATAGTTGTTGTATGTTGCCTGCTTTTTAAAGCGCAAATCACAATGCTCACGCACATAGTTCAGCACGGAAGGAACCTGTAAATTATTCTTAAATATCAGGTCAATGTCTTCGGCATGAGCAGGGTCGTTCTCAGCGTGTAAGAACGCATGATATATATATATATATTTATAAATATCTTTAGATAGAAATAAATGATGTTTTAAACCGTTCTTTTTCAGTTTAATAAAATTCTGTATGTTGTCTTGTACAAAATCTGCAGGGCAAGCCATTAAAAAACGGTCTACACTGTCATCTTTAGATAAGAACAAATCACGGTATTTGGTATCGAGTGTCGGCAAATACCGTATATAACGTTTTATGCTAATTGCATAATCCGGCTCTCTATCATATTTTTTTTTTTTTATAATTAATTCGAGATGCCGTTTTGCTTCTGTATAATAATCTTGTTCAAACACTGCGAAGCGTGTTTTCTCTCCGGGACGTTTTTCGTTGATATAGTATTTTGACTTATCGTAAAACGTACAGCCGGTACGACTTACAAACCGCTCCTCAAAATGCTTATACCAACCATTGTATATAAACCGGTTCTTATGCTTTCTTACACGGTAATCCACTGCAAAATACATTGGCACGCATGACGTTATCAGCACTATGTTTTTAGAATTATAGCATTTTAAAATCATATCGGTATAACTGTCAAACAGATTATAAAAATCGGCAAACTTCATATCGGTTACGCAAATGCGATTATCCGAGCGAGATGTATAGAATTCGTCTTTGCTTTTGTCTTGCCATGTACAATAATGACCATTTATCTGCAACAGGTCATCAACTATTTTTTGTATATCCACTATGATTACATCGGCTTTGTTTTTATTTAAAAAGCCGGGGAAATCATTATTGACGTCATAACGAAGTTTAAGATTTAAGCTGAGTTTTGATACATTGCCGATACGGGGAGATTCACCGAGGCTGAACGGCGACATACCAAAGTAGCTCTCCACAATATTATATTTATCAAAACAACCTTCCTTAAAGTGTTGATTAAGTACAGTGCCGCCAACTAACAATAGTTTCTTTTTCATTTTCTTCAGCCTCCTTTTATAGTTCCGATACATATTATACCAAAGATTTTCCGGTTCATCAATACCAATCCTGTAAGTATTATTCATTATATTAAAATGTAATAAAAAAGACAACAGCAATACACTGTTGTCATCGTATAAATACCGCAAAAATGATGTTCGCACTCTCTAAGCAATAAACCTGGATTTATCAAGCTAATATTTTTTCTATCGCCTGTTCATAGTTTAAATCTATCAGCGAAACCTGTTCACCGGCACGTTCAAATCCATCAGCCATGCGCTTGTTGTCTTCTTTCAGAACATCTTTTGTGGAATCAGTATCGACAAATCTGGATTCTATTTCCGATTCATGTCCAATAATATCATTAAAATGGTTTTCGATGTATCTTTCGCTCATAGCGAGGCAAACAAAGCGGATTGACGGTAAATACCGCTCGTCAAAATCCTGCCTCCAGCAAAACGGAATATAGCAACCTTCAACTATAAGATTTTGCCGGTTCTCAATCGCCGTCTTCACGATCTCACGGACAATAGGCCAGAGATAGTCCGTCAGAGCATCGTCGTCCTCCGGTGTAAGTGATGTATTTCCACTACGTATCAACCCCATTTTCAGATGATCAATGCAGAGATACGGATAACGATACTTTTCAAGCATCCGTTGTGCCAGAAGTGTTTTGCCTGTGTGAGATGCACCCGCAATTAGAATTATCATATTTTCGCCCTCAGTTCCTGTTCAACCTTCTCTAAATCACTACTTGTAAGTATCGGGATTAAGTCGTTGATTTCTTCAATGCTTTTATTCCACCATTTGAAACGAAGCAGAAGTTCAATCAGCTCATCATCAAAACGTTTCCGCAAGACCTTTGCGGGGTTTCCCACAACAATCGTGTACGGCTCAATATCGCTTCCGACCACACTGTTGGCGCCGATGATTGCGCCGTCGCCTATATGAACGCCCGGCAAAATGACCGCATTCTGCCCGATCCATACATCGTTACCGATGACAGTATCACCCTTGAGAGGGAGATCGGACAATGCGGGCGGCTCCATATCCCAGCCCTCAAGCGTATAAAACGGGAAAGTCGATACCGCATTCATCTGATGATTTGCGCCATTCATCACGAACTCCACACCCGCTGCAATCTGGCAGAACTTGCCTATAATGAGTTTATCGCCGTTCCATTCGTAAAAGTGCGTCACGTGTCTTTCAAAATCCGAATCGGCGATATAAGTAAAGTCGCCGACAATGATATTCGGATTCTCAACTGTCGGTTTCACATAGATTTCTTTATCATATCCGGCTATCGGGTGTATGGCATTGGGATTTGGTATCTTTCCGTTTTTCATTATGTTCACCTCCGCAAGACTTGATTTGCTGAACTCATTTTTCTTAGATAAATTATAATTCATGGAGAGCCAAGTGTCAATGATGTCGCCGTCTAAGGCGGTTGATTATGTATCGGCTGGCGCCGAAATGATGCAATGTTTGTCCCCATGTGCCCGAAGGCGACATCATGTACGAAGCACGCATCATTTGCCCGATAGGGCAAACATCATGCAAAAAGCAGTGATTTGTTTATCAAATCACTGCTTTTTGCTGGTGGGAGAAGGTGGATTCGAACCACCGAAGTCACTGACAACAGATTTACAGTCTGCCCCCTTTGGCCACTCGGGAATTCTCCCCTATATTAGCCCGCTTATTAGCGAGCTTATGGAGCTGGTGGACGGACTTGAACCCCCGACCTGCTGATTACAAATCAGCTGCTCTACCAACTGAGCTACACCAGCGTATCAGAACTAATTTTTCCTCAACGTTAGCTATTATATCATGTGGTCAGGCGTCTGTCAATAGTTTTTTTTAAAGAATTTGAAATTTTTAAAACGGCTTTTCAATATGCAAAAGTGTATATTTCCATATTTGCATAATGTTTGTATCACAAAAAGTCTACTTGCACAGTAAGGGCTTTTAAATCATATATTTTGCGTATCTTCCGTACATCACATCATCAAGCAAGGCAATAAGCTTTAACCCGTTGTCCTGATATTCTTCATACAATACGGTGGAGCTTTTCCTGATTGCGGCAGCGGCAGAGCCGTCAGTAAAAGGTATAAGGAGTTCTGTCTTTTTTATTCTTACCGGCAGATTTTTTTCTACTGCGTCGAGCAGTTTATCTATACCTGTTGCATTTTTTGCGGATATGCGCACTGCGTTATTGATAAACGGAATACGGTCGGCGTCGGGGATAAGGTCACACTTATTGAGTATTGGTATTATCGGCTTGTTTGTACAGCCTAAATCATGGAGCAGTTGAGCCGTTACATCCAAATGCAAAGATGCCTCTTCGCTTGACGCATCGCATACGTTTAATATTATATCGGCGCTTGCCGCTTCTTCAAGCGTAGATTTAAAAGCCTCAACCAGATGATGGGGCAGACGTCTTACAAGACCTACTGTATCTATCAGCATTACCGAAACGCCGTTAGGAAGCTTCAATGCACGTGATGTGGGGTCAAGCGTGGCAAACAGCTTATCCTCGGCAAGCACGCCTGCTTCGGTCAGGGTATTCATCAGCGTCGATTTTCCTGCGTTTGTATATCCTACTATCGCTACGGTAATCACACCGTCCTTTTCACGTCTGCGCCTGAGCAGGCTTCTGTGTCCTTCTATATCTCGGAGCTGTTCCTTTAAAAGCTCTGTTCTGCGCCTGATATGGCGTCTGTCGGTTTCGAGCTTTGTTTCTCCGGGGCCTCTTGTGCCGATTCCGCCTCCGAGCCTTGACATTTCAACGCCCTTGCCGGTAAGCCTGGGAAGCATATATTTAAGCTGAGCCAGCTCCACCTGAAGCTTGCCCTCTTTTGACTTTGCACGCTGAGCGAATATGTCAAGAATAAGCATTGTGCGGTCTATTACACGCACATCTGTAATTTTTTCAATATTTCTTAGCTGTATCGGTGAAAGCTCTCCATCAAAGATAAGCAGCTCGGTGCCGTTTTCATCACAAAAAATGCGGATTTGTTCCATAATTCCGGAGCCTACATATGTAGCTCCATCTGGAGTATCTCTCTTTTGTATTATATCAGCCTCGGCATCTGCTCCGGCGGTTTTGGCAAGCTCATACAGCTCGTCCATTGATGCCTGTGAGTCATATTCTCCTGTATCAATGCCGACAAGCAACGCTTTAGGTACGTGGATTTCATTTTCAATAAGTTCCATACTTTAACCTCTCTTACAATGTGCATGAGGCACAGTCTGCAAAATTGTTTGCCTTTTTTCGGGTGCTATATATATATTAGTATTAACAAAAAAGCGGGGAATGAAGCACCCCCCGCAGATAATTATTTTAATTTGTTATGGTTTGCTCTGTTTCTTTATCAAAAATATGGAGCTTTTCAAGGTTAAACGCAACCTTTATCTTATCCTCAGGCTTTGCCTTTGATGTCGGCTCAACTCTTGCCGTCACCTGATTGTCGCAAACATTCAGATAAAGATAGATTTCTGCGCCCATAAGCTCGGTTACTTCAACATCGGCCTCTATAGCGGCGTCGCCTGCCTTTGCTACAAAATCGGGGTCGTCGTTTACGTGTTCGGGACGTATTCCCACAACAACCTCTTTATTTACATATTTAGCAAGCACATTGTCCTTGTTTTTAGATTCGGGAAGCTTTATGGCCTGTTTGCCAACGAGGAAATAATAGTCGTTGCCCTTTTTCTCTATTTTTGAATCTATAAAGTTCATTTGAGGAGAACCGATAAAGCCGGCAACAAATTCATTACACGGCATATCATACAGGTTTTGAGGAGTGTCTACCTGCTGAATAAAGCCGTCCTTCATAACAACTATTCTTGTACCCATTGTCATGGCTTCGGTCTGGTCGTGAGTAACATATATAAATGTTGTACCTAATCTCTTATGGAGCTTTGCTATCTCCGTACGCATTTGCGCCCTGAGCTTTGCGTCAAGGTTTGAAAGCGGTTCGTCAAGAAGGAATACCTTAGGATCACGCACGATTGCACGGCCGAGAGCAACACGCTGCCTTTGTCCGCCGGACAAAGCCTTCGGCTTTCTTTCCAAATAACTGGATATACCAAGTATTCTTGCCGCCTCTTCAACTCTGCGTCTTATTTCTTCCTTAGGCATTTTACGCAGCTTCAAGCCGAATGCCATATTATCATAAACCGACATATGCGGGTAAAGAGCGTAGTTTTGGAAAACCATAGCTATATCTCTGTCCTTAGGAGCAACATCGTTTGCCAGTACATCGCCTATATACAGTTCACCCTTACTTATATCCTCAAGACCGGCAATCATTCGGAGCGTAGTAGATTTACCGCAGCCCGAAGGTCCTACAAGAATAATAAATTCCTTGTCGTCAATTTCAAGATTAAAATCGGTAACCGCAGTAACGTCACCGTCATAAATCTTATAAACATGCTTTAAAGATACTTTAGCCATAACAAATCCTCCCTGATTTAAAAAACCTTATAAAAAATATATGTTTAAATATAGTTGTTTTTTTTTTTTTTTTTTTTTTT
>CADBRB010000104.1 GCA_902796955.1 uncultured Ruminococcus sp. | reverse complement strand
GTATTCGAGATTTCAAATTCCTTTTCGTCAAATACGTCTAACTTTTGCGGAACCTCATAGTAAGCAAAATCCTTATTGACGATGTTACCTGTTTTCAAAAGTGAGCGCATACCCATATATCTCTTGTCTTTTACAAATCTTTTGTTATAGTTAAGCACTCTTTTCTTTTGCTTTGACGGATAATTAACGCCAAAAACAGCTCCTGCGGAAACACCGATTATCCCGTCTATTTTTATTTGATTATCCAAAAACACATCCAAGACTCCGGCGGTATATAAGCCGCGCATTGCACCGCCTTCAAGGACAAGACCGATTTTCAATTACCCTCACCTCGTTAAACATATCAGTAAAAGCTGCAGATTATAAAAACGGCTGAGCAGATAATTATCGCTCAGCCTGCGTGCTTTTGTTCAGCCGAATTTTATTTAATAATTTAAGCGATTATCTCGCCGTCAACAGTACCGGTAAGACCGGCGGCATTGGATTCGTCGGTATCAATGTGCATTGCCGGAGCAAACTTTTCACTTACTCTGACTACAACATCACCGAATATGAGCTTTCTGCCTTCTCCGCCAACCTCAACAGATACTATTTGCTTATCCTTAAGTCCGTATTCCTCAGCGTCCTTCGGGGTGAGGTGGATATGTCTTTTTGCGGCGATAACTCCGCACGAAACCTCATACTGTCCGTTAGGGCCAACAAGTGTACAGCCCGGAGTGCCTTCTATATCACCGGACTCACGTACAGGAGCGGCAATACCGAGTTTTCTTGCGTCTGTAAGCGAAAGCTCTATTTGTGTAGCGGCTCTTACAGGGCCGAGAATTGAAACGTTTTTCATTTCTCCCTTAGGTCCTATTATGTCAACTCTTTCATAACAGGCAAATTGACCGGGCTGTGATAAATCTTTTTTGTTTGTGAGCTTTGCGTCCTTGCCAAACAAAGCCTCTAACGCCTCTTGTGTTACGTGTACATGACGTGCAGATGTTTCTACCATAATTTTCATGTTAATTCTCTCCTATTCATAAATGCTTTTTAAAGCGTACTTTAAAGTAAAATACATCACTTAAATATTGTACAACTACTTCGACAAAATTTCAATATACATTTTGAAATTTAAGCAAATAATCGCTGTTTTATTAAAAAACGCTTTGTACACTTTTTTGACCGATGAATATACTGTTAAAAAAGAACACCCATTTGGGTAAAGAGGTAATCAATATGTTTTTTGAAGTTGCAAAAGGACTTGCAATACCGTTTTTGGGAACAGCGCTCGGCGCCGCCTGTGTGTTTTTTATTATTGGAAAAATGAACATAAGACTGCAAAATGCACTAAACGGCTTTGCCGCCGGAGTTATGATTGCCGCATCGGTATGGAGCTTGCTTATACCGGCAATCGACCAGTGTGAATATATGGGCAAGTTTTCATTTGTGCCTGCTGTTTCCGGCCTTTTGATAGGAATACTGTTTTTGCGGATTATAGATTTTATAATGATAAAGATAAAGGAAGAGGAACCGCAACGGCACGAAAGCTCCGGCTCCAAAGCATCAATGCTGATGCTTGCCGTAACCGTGCATAATTTGCCCGAAGGCATGGCGGTCGGAGTGATATATGTAGGCTTACTGAACGGTGAGCCGGGCATAACTGCCGCCGCCGCATTTACGCTTGCATTGGGCATAGCAATACAGAATTTTCCGGAGGGGGCAATAATATCTATGCCCATGAAGGCTCAGGGCAAAAGTAAAACAACATCATTTTTATACGGAGCAATGTCGGGAGCAATAGAGCCAATCGGTGCATTATTCACAATAATAGCCGCAAGCTTTGTAATTCCTGTATTACCGTATCTTCTCGGCTTTGCGGCAGGCTCAATGCTATATGTGGTGGCTGTTGAGCTTATCCCAGAAATGCACAGCGACGATAAATCGAAGATTGGTACATGGATGTTTGCACTTGGCTTTTGCGTAATGATGGCGCTTGATGTTGCTCTGGGGTAAGAGAAGGTAATAAGTAAGAGTGAATAGTGAAGAAGTGAAAAATGAAAAAGTGAAGAGTGTAAAGTGGAAAGTTGTATAATAAAAATGGACGCACCGAAGAGTAAATGATACGATACAAAAAACCGATGGCTGAAAAAGCGCAGTCATCGGTTTTTTATACTGATTTCTGATAAAACGCTTTAATAAGATATTAGCGGAAAATTTTTCAGTGCAAGGTAGGCGGACAGCATGGAGCCTCCGCACTACACATCTTTTAGCCGACAAAAGCGTTACTCCCTGTATCTGACTACATTTGCGGGTAAAATAGTTGTTTCTTTCAATTACCGATTACTTAGATTCGGTGTGCGCTTCGTACTTGGCACCTCATAAGTGCAATAACGAAAAATGCGGATTTTCCGCATTATATGTTAAAGGATTTAATTAGAAATCTGCATTATTTCTTCACTGTTACATATTGCCTTGCGCAAAACCATAAAAAGATTTTTTGAAAATATCTATTGACAAATCGGTCTATAGTTGATAGACTAAAGATATGGTCTATAGCTAATAGACCATATAAACAGGAGGTATATAATATGGATGATTTAAAGCTTGGAGCAATAGAACAGAGATTTGCGGATATAATCTGGGAAAACGAGCCGATTACATCCGGTGAGCTTGTAAAAAAATGTTCAGATGAGCTTGGCTGGAAGAAGTCAACGACGTACACGGTTTTAAAAAAGCTCTGTGAAAGAAGAATATTTACAAACAATTCGGGTACGGTTGTTTCTCTGATATCTAAGAGTGATTTTTTTGCACTGAAAAGCGAACGGTTCGTTAGCGAAACCTTTGACGGCTCTCTGCCTGCGTTTATAGCGGCATTTACCTCACGCAAAGAGCTTACAACCGATGAAATAGAGCAAATAAAATGCATGATAGATAATTACGGAAAGGAGAAATAGTATGACATCCGTTTTTATTAAATTTCTTAATATGAGTATTACTGCTGGCTGGCTGATATTGGCGGTCATGCTTCTCCGCCTTATATTCAGAAAACTACCTAAGCGTATAATTTGTATCTTGTGGATGCTTGCAGGTATAAGGCTTGTCTTTCCATTTGCACCGGAAAGTCAGTTCAGCTTGATACCATCATTTGACTTTGTTCCGCAGGATATTGTTGAAACAGATAACTACCCATCTCACTATTTCTTTGAAAGCGTTCAATACGACACAGGTATGCCGACATATTTAAACGGACATAAAGTCGATTCTGCCGCAGGTGGCACAAACGAAGGCGGTAATAATAATGCCATCAATGTCAGTGAGCCGATTAATGAAAGTGTAAGCATCAACAGCAATAACGAAAGAAATCAAGACGAAAGCATAACCGCATACGGTAATGCCGACAATAGATACAGTGATAACGCCAATAAAAATACTGCCTCGGTACGCAATGAAGTATACAAGACAGAAGCGGTAAACACTCTTATAATCGGGATAACATGGGCATGGCTTGCAGGTGTACTTATTCTGCTCATTTATGCCACTGTAAGCTATATCAGGCTGAGTAAAAAGGTGAGCATCAGCGTAAAACTGCAAGATAATGTTTATATATGCGACCATGTAAAATCGCCGTTTATCTTAGGTGTGATAAAGCCGAAAATTTATCTGCCTTCAAGCATGGATGATTCTGCAACCGGCTATGTCCTTGCCCATGAGAGGACCCATATTGCTCGCCTCGACTATATATTGAAGCCGCTGGGCTTTGTACTTCTTGCGGTCTATTGGTTCAATCCGCTTGTATGGGCGGCATACGTCCTGCTTTGCAGAGATATAGAGTATGCCTGTGATGAAAAGGTCATTGCCGATATGACCCTTGAAGAGAGGAAGAATTATTCCCGCACATTGCTTGATTACAGCTTCAAAAAATCCGTAACGGTATGTCCTGTTGCGTTCGGTGAAACAGGGGTAAAATCACGCATAAAATCCGTGCTTGATTATAAACGTCCATCGTTTTGGGTGACTATAGTTGCCATAGCTGTGTGCATTGCAATGTCTGCCTGCTTTTTAACCGACCCAAAAACTAAGATAAACCATTCTAAAACAATCGCTTCTGAAGCAGAAAGCAATTCACATGCTGACTTGGCAAATAAAGCCGACAGTGAAAACAATTACGGCACAAATACCGATTGTAAAGAGGTAAGTGTTCTTGTAAACGACTACAGTATTTATTTATCTGTTCCCAAGATGCATTTGCACTGGAATAATCACGCTGATAAAAGCTTGAAAATAAGTCCTGATTACAGATTATATCTTCTTGAAAACGGAAAAAAGGAATTGGTTGCGGAAAACAGGTTTTTTGATGAATCTGATTTGATTATTGAAAAACCGTCCGATAAATATGAGGTCATAAAAGTACTCGACTATTCATTCGATAAAGCAGCATTCAAAGAGCCGAACGGCAAATACGCTCTGGAACAAAGCTTTACTCTTGAAGGTGACAGTAAAACGTATACAATGAGTGCGGAATTTACCGAGAACAGTCATATATGGGACAATATAGAGTGGATTCCGATTTTATCCGATGACTTTGACAATGACGGAAAGAATGAATCCTTCAAATACGTAAAACTGCGATTTTTTTACAATTACCAAAATAAAAAGTATGAGTGTTCAAATCAGGAAGGATTATATACTCTGGCATATTTTGACGATAACGGTGATATCCTGCAAATAAAAAACACGAGTATTTTTCATATTGATGCAACAGCGTACTACATCGTGTATAACGGCAATACCAAATACTTTTTAGAGTACAATCCTTATGGTAATAACGGAGTTTGTACGTATTATTATTATCTTTACGATATGAACTTTAATATTGCAGAGCAAGACAGAATCACAATGGATTATGATCCGTTGAGATATTCAAGTACAGAGCAGGAGATAAAACGATTTGCACAAAACATAAACAGCTATCTTAAAAATGCCAAATTACTCCTCAGCACCTTTAATATGAGAGAGGGTGTTATAGGTCCGAAACAACCTGTACTGAAAGAACAAAACAAAGGCATTTATATCCCTGAATTTGAGTAAAATAAGAGCATTACGGCGCAACTTCCGTAATGCTTCTTTTTGTTTTCTATGCTCGTAAACAGCGTTTATACAGCTCTATTTTTGCAGACTTTTTCCCCTTTTAGGTTGCACAATCAAACCAAAAATGCTATAATAATAAAAAATAACGGAGGTGTAATTATGGACAGCAAAATCGAAAAACTGCGCAGCTTTATAGATGAATCAGAGAATATTGTATTTTTCGGGGGAGCAGGTGTATCCACTGAAAGCGGCGTGCCTGATTTCAGGAGCAAGGACGGGCTTTACAATCAGCATGACATTAGGTTTGACAAATACCGTCCCGAATATCTTTTGAGCCATACCTGCCTTGTTCATGAGCCTGCTGTTTTCTTTGAGTTTTACCGGCAAAAAATGGATGCAAGAAACGTCAAGCCTAATGCGGCACATATCTTTCTTGCAGAGCTTGAAAAAGCAGGTAAGCTTAAAGCCGTTGTTACTCAGAATATAGACGGACTGCATCAAAAGGCAGGCAGTAAAAATGTATATGAGATACACGGTACGACCATGAAAAACTACTGTATGAAATGCGGCAAACGCTATCCCGAAGACTATATATTCGACTCGAAGGAGCGCATACCGCACTGTGAGTGCGGCGGCATAGTGCGATGTGACGTTACTCTGTATGAGGAATCGCTTCCGCAGGATGCTGTTGAAAAGTCCATACAGGCCATGATAAACGCCGATATGCTCATAATAGGCGGTACATCGCTCACGGTTTATCCTGCCGCCTCATATGTCAGGTTTTTCAGAGGCAAGCACCTTGTCATTATAAACAAAGATCACCTTCCGTATACGCTCGACCCGGAAAAGGATTTGGAAATCAATATGCCGATAGGGCAGGTGTTTAAAGCCGTCAGGGAAATGATGAATATATAGGCTGAAATGTCAGGCGGATAAATGCATTGTCAGTCGCTTTGCATACCGGATAACAGTGAGCTGTGTCTTTTCGCTTGAAGCTCTGTATATGCGAGCCAAATTGATGCTCATTTGACCTATTATTCAACGCCGACGTGTTCTGCGCACCGCTTTGCGCTCATAGGCTCAGTCGGTGCAATACAACGAACGGGCTGAGCCT
>CADBRB010000103.1 GCA_902796955.1 uncultured Ruminococcus sp. | reverse complement strand
ATTTCGATTATTGATACATCGAATGTGCCGCCGCCAAGGTCATAAACCATTATCTTCTGGTCTGCTTCTTTATCTATACCGTATGAAAGTGCCGCCGCCGTAGGCTCGTTTATGATTCTCTTAACGTCAAGACCTGCGATTTTACCTGCATCCTTGGTAGCCTGACGCTGTGCATCCGTAAAGTAAGCCGGAACGGTGATAACTGCCTGTGTAACCTTTTCGCCCAAATAAGCCTCTGCGTCTGTCTTAAGCTTTTGCAGTATCATTGCGGATATCTCTTGCGGTGTGTAGCTCTTGCCGTCGATTTCGATTTTACGGGCAGTACCCATATCTCTCTTGATTGATGAAATTGTTCTGTCGGGATTGGTAACAGCCTGACGCTTTGCAACCTGACCTACAAGACGCTCGCCGTCCTTTGAAAACGCAACTACCGACGGAGTTGTTCTTGCGCCCTCTGCATTAGCTATAACTACAGGCTCGCCGCCCTCTATAACCGCTACACATGAATTTGTTGTACCTAAATCTATACCTATTGTCTTTGCCATGATGATTTCCTCCTAAATTCTAATATAAAAATTTTAAAGTTTATTTTTTTAATTGATAGTTTATCAATTATTTACCTGTACCATTGCGTGACGGATTACTCTGTCACCTATTTTGTATCCGGTTTGATATACCGCAGTTACCGTATCCTTCTCTGCGTCGTCTTTCTCAGTGGCAGATACCGCATTATGAAGATTTGGATCAAATTTTTCGCCCGCTTCTCCGAACGGTTCTACGCCCAAAGCCTTTAAGGCCTTAAAATACTGATTTGTTATCAGCTCTATGCCCTTTTTGCTCTCATCGGATGTATTTTCAACCGCATCAAGCGCACGCTCCAGGCTGTCGCCTATTGCAAGTATCTCTTTTATCGCATCGGCTGTAGCGTCTGCGTATATAGCCTGCTTTTCTTTTTCTGTTCTTCGTCTGTAGTTTTCGTACTCTGCGGCTATACGCAAATACCTGTCTTTTGTAGATGCAAGCTCCTCTTTCAGCTTATCGCATTCGCTCTTATCGGGAGCCTCCTTCTTTTCCTCGTTCTCAGGCTTACTTTTTTCCTCGGCTTTTTCCTCTTTTACCTCGCTGTCCTTTTCTTCCGAAGTCTTTGAGGCAGCCTCCTTGGCCTTTTCGGTAACATCCTTTTTCTTTTTGTCTTTACTCATATGTTATCTCCTTCTTAGGTTGATAGTAAATACTGAATCATTTGTCAAACATCAAATCTCTTATGAGCTTGCCTACAGTTTCGGAAATAAACTTTATATCGGCAAGAATACCGGCATAGTCCATTCTTACGGGACCGATTATGGCAATAACCCCGCTGTTGCTGTCCGAAATCGTGTAGTGCGATTTTATTATGCTCAAGTCCTTAAGCTCGGCACGGCTGCTCTCATCACCTATGATAATTCCGTTTTTCGCTTCGTCATCTCTGAACAGCAGATCCGTTACATCTCCGCTTCTTGTAAGGAAATTAAGTACATTTCTCGCAGAACTCAAATCAAGCTCCGGTAAAAACAGAAGATTGGTTTCACCGTCAAGACTGATGTTCGTTCCCGATGCCTCCTGCGCAGCTTCCATTATGGCAAGCATAACATTAGGCAAAAGCATTGCAAGCTCGCCAAAGCCGATTGTCGTTGTTTGTATAAACGCAGGTGTAAAGCTTGAAAGCGATAAACCGCAAAGCTTGCTGTTTACGGCATTTTCAAAAATCTTCAAAAGCTCCGGCGTCAGCACAAAGTCACATCTGAAAAGCCTGTTTTTTACCATGCCTGATGATGTTATCAGCACTACCATGGATGAATACGTGCTTGTCTGCACAAGCCTTATTCGTTTTACGGTAGCGTCCTTTCCCGGCGGGGTGGTGCTGATTGCGGCGTACCCTGACAAACTTGCAAGCAGATTTGACGCTCCCGAAAGTATCTTTTCCGGCTCATCTGCCGAAGCATACAATCTTTGGCTAATCATCTCCCGCTTATCATCGGAAAGCTTCTTAACAGGCATCAGCTCATCAACATAATATCTGTATCCTCTATTTGAAGGTATCCTTCCCGCTGAGGTGTGTGGCTGTTCAAGCAAACCCTGTTCGGACAGCTCCGCCATGTCGTTACGTACCGTAGCTGAAGAAACAGGAAAATCAAGCATCCCGCATACCGCCTTTGAGCCTACAGGCTCACCTGTTGATATATAGCTCTCGACAACGGTTTTTAATATCTTTTTCTTTCTCTCAGACGGTTCCAATCTTATCACCTCTTTTCGAGAAACTAGCACTCACGCACTCAGAGTGCTAATCTGATTATAAATTTACCACTATTTCACCGATTTGTCAACTATTTAATTGTAAACTAATTATGAAATTTAGCAGTCCTGTGCTCCGACTGCAATAAACACCCTATTACATAATATATACAAAACCTCTTACGATGGCACTTTGTGCAAAAAAGCCCGACATAATTTTCATTTTTCTTGACATAAGTAAGATGTAGATTTATAATTGTATTATCAATTTACCTAAAGGAGCGTTAAAAATGTGGATTTCAATAATATCGGCTTTTGTTTGCTTTGCGGTAACAGTGGCTTTATTCATGCCAAAATTTATGAACAACCCTGTTTGCAGGCCTATAGCAGGTTATTTCTTTTTTGAGGGAGTATGGACACTTGTAAACTATATTATATTGCAGATAAACCCGTCCAGTGCGGTTCCGCAATATATACATTATATAGGCTCGTTGATTTTCGGCGGCTATATTCTTGCTTACTTACTCTTTGCAAGTAAAAAGGCACCCGAAAAAAAGCACAGTCAAAGTGATATTGAAGTATAATATGAAAGGCACTGGCAGGCTTTCCGGTTTTATTAGCGGCGGATAACAGCCGACAAATCAGAAATAGTATTTGCCAGCGGTTTGGAATTATGAATTACGTTTATGCGATTATGTGGCTTGTCATAGGCATTTATCTTTGCTTCTTCGTGAGTAAAGGCAACAAGCTGGTAGTTTTTCTTTGATTCTATTTTTTCTTTTCTGCGGCATGGTGGTTTATAGACGCCGCCACACCGCTTGAGCTTTTTGTAAGCCCGTACACCTGGATTTTCAGGGCTGTAAGTGTTGTTGTACTTGCAATAGGAGTAATCGGCTATCTGATACTTAAAAAAAGAGCGTCCGCACAACAGACTGTAAAATCCGAAAAAGCGGACGGCGAACAACCGAAAAAATCCGATAGCGACCAAAGCGAAGATGATAATAAAAATTGAATAACAATCATTGTGGCGGTTGCAAATGTAAAATTTGCAACCGCCCATTATACTTTATACCTCTTTATCTAATCGTGCCATAAGCAAAATCGCAGGTCTTACGTTAAAGCTATCCGCTAACAATAGAATAAAATCCGTGCTTAATCTTTTCGGCAGTATGCCGTTCTCTATCTTGGTAATGCTTTGTACGCTGGTATGCATAAGCGATGCCATTTTCCTCTTTGATAAGCCTTTGCTTTTTCTCAGCCATGCTGCGTTATACATAAGATTTCTCAAGTCTTTTTTGTATTGAGATTCTTTCATTTAAATCACCTCATATAAATAATACACCTAAAAGTTGTAAAAATCAATACAACTTTTAGGTGTATTATCATTTTAGACCAGTATTGCGGTCAATATTGCACTTCAATATAGCACAAAATATTATTGTTGCCACTGATAGTGGTCAATTTGTTTATTGGAAGTGTTGATATGGAACAAAAGCTCAGACGAGATTGCAATATGGGCAAAAATTTAAAACGGCTTCGTAATTCAGCAGGTCTTTCACAGGAAAAGCTTTGTATGGAATTACAACTGAGGGGATGCGATTTGGGCAGAAGCACATATGAAAAGTACGAATCCGGCGATTTAAACATAAGAATAAGCGTACTTATTGAGTTGAGAAAAATTTATAATTGTTCATATGACGAGTTTTTTGAAGGTCTTGACGGTGAAGAATAATGTATAGAATAAGAGCTTTAAGAGAAGACAGGGATTTAAAACAAGCTGATATAGCTAATTTACTAAAAACCACCCAACAGCAATACAGTAAAATCGAAACCGGCAAATCCGATATAACCGGAGAAAAGCTCTGCATTTTGGCTGAGTTTTACAACGTTTCTGCGGATTATATCTTAGGCTTGACTACAGAGCCGAGGAAGCTGAAGTAAGTCGGTTTAAGAATAAATTTAATCTTTTAAAGGATTTTTTACTATGCCATATTACAGAAGATTGCGTGACCTGCGGGAAGACCATGATTTGACGCAGACACAGCTTGCAGAAAAACTGAATATGCACAAAACAACCTATACAAACTATGAGCAGGGCAAACGAGATTTACCTCTTGAGGTTGCAATAAAAATTGCAAGGTTTTATAAGGTTTCTTTAGATTACCTTGCAGGATTGACTGATAAATTATAAATAGAGCTTTGATAAAAAACAGCAGGGCGGTCGCAAATTTAAGCTTTGCGACCGCCCTGCTAATATATGTTTAATATCTCATCAATATTGAACAGCACGTCCAGAAAGTGCCTATCGACCAAACGCTTACCAAATCGCCACGCTTTATTCTGCCGCTTTTTACTCCTTCACAAAGAGCCACAAACGGAGAGTTATTACCTGTATAGCCGTATTTGTCGCCAACATAGATAAATTTATCGATATCCTCATTGAACATCTGAGAAACTCCTCTTGTTAAACCTATTGCATATTGAGAATAACAGAAGCAGTCTATATCCTTAAAATCAATGCCGTTTCTCCCGTTAATCGTTTTTTGAAGCTTATACGCCTGTTCCGGTATAAATCCTGCGTCAAAGCCTCTCCAAATGTTGGAGAGCGGTCTGTTTTCCTTATTGTTTTTAAAATAGGCATTAAATCCTATATCGGGGAACAGCACATAATTGAGCGCATTTTCACCGTCGGAGAGAAATTCAACATCCAATATACCTGCGGATTCATCATCTGTTTCTTCCAAAATCATTGCTACGGCACTGTCACCGAAAAGCGGGTACAGGTACTCACATTCTTTATTATGCACAGCGCTGAAATTCTCCGCACCGATTATCAAAGCACGCTTTACGGAAGGATTCGCTTTTATAATTGAATTTGCCGTTGCAGTGGCCGAAAGCATACCCAGACAGTTATCATTCAAATCAAAAAACTGCGCACTTTTCTTTATTTTAAGATCTCTGAATACAACCAATGCATTTGTAGGCCATATGTATTCGGGTGATTGCGTAGAGATTATCAGTAAATCTATATCCTCACCCGTCAGATTACAGCTTTCAAGCACTTTTTTACCTGCCTCTACAGCCATAGTAACCGTAGTTTCATCTTCGGCGGTAAAATAACGTTCTTTACGTCCGTATGCTTCAAGCAATCTTGCAATATGTTTACCCTGCTTTTCAAAAAAATCCACAAAATACTGATTGTCCATTTTTCTGGCAGGGTGGTACATTTCAATGCCTTTTACTCTTACATTACTCATTTTAATTCTTCCTTCTTTGTAAAAATCTATTTTATACTATATATGATTCAGATTTGCATAGGTTTCAGGTTATCAGCTACGGAAAACTCGGCTTCTGTAGATGCTCTTATATCATCAAGCGAAAAATCCGTATTTATCTCAATCAATTCCATACCATTGGCTTTTATATCAAAAACGCCCATCTCGGTTATCACCCTGTTTACCACATTAGCTGCGGTAATCGGCATGGTACACTTTTTTAACAGCTTCGGTGAACCGTAGTTTGTATGCTCCATACCGACAATAACACGCTTAGCACCTACCAGCAAATCCATTGCGCCGCCCATGCCTGCAAGCTTTTTGCCCGGCACAGACCAGTTTGCTATATCGCCCTCTTCGTCTACCTGATATGCGCCCAAAACCGTTAAATCCACATGGCCGCCCCGCATCATGGCAAAAGAAATTGAGCTGTTAAAAAAAGCTCCGTATTCCGTTATTGTTACAGACTTTCCGCCGGCGTCAACAATATATTTGTTTTCTTCGTCTTTTTTCGGCACAGAGCCCAAACCTACACATCCGTTTTCAGACTGCAACATAACATGAGTATTCTCAGGTATATAGTTCGCCGCCATTGTTGGTAATCCTATGCCTAAATTTATTAAATAGCCGTCTTTAAACTCCTTTGCAATGCGTCTTGCTATAATTTCCCTCGGTATCATTCAATCACTCTCCGCAAACAATATAATCAACAAAAACCCCCGGTGTGTGTATCGTTTCCTTTTCTATTTCACCTACACGGCAAATTGTGTCTGCCTCAACTATAACTGTTTCAGCGGCAGTTGCCATAAGAGGGTTAAAGTTTTGTGTTGTTCCTTTATAAAAAAGATTTCCAAATTCATCCGCAGTTGTCGCTCCTATGAGCGCAACATCAGCTTTAAGCGGAAGCTCTAATATGTATCTTTCGTTTTCAATCATTATTATTTGCTTACCACGTTCTACCTCTGTACCAATGCCAGTTTTAGTTAAAAAGCCGCCCAATCCCGCACCGCCGCAACGTATACGCTCGGCAAGCGTTCCCTGCGGTACAAGCTCAACTGCACATTCTCCATTCATAATCTGCTTGCCTGCTTCGGGATTTAAGCCTACATGGCTGGCAATAAAACGCTTAACTTTTTTTGTGTAAAACAGCTTGCCTATATCGTCACACTCGATAGAGGCGTCATTTGATATCACCGTAAGATTTTTGACCGTACTTTTGCTCAATGCGTCTATCAAATTATGAGGACATCCACAACACATAAACCCACCTATCATAACCGTCATACCGTCTTTTATTAAGTTAATAGCTGTATTTATATCTATAATTTTATTTTGCATCCAAGTATGCTCCTGTTCCGGAAATGTAATTCATTCTTACTCTTTTGCCCCTAACATAAGTCTTTTTAAAAGATTCAAAAAAACTATGTCTTAAACTATAAAGAGTATTTTTATTTTTGTCAAGAGTATGCAAACTATTTTCAAAAATTTTAATTCTATTCTATATTTTTTTTTTTTTTTTT
>CADBRB010000102.1 GCA_902796955.1 uncultured Ruminococcus sp. | reverse complement strand
TTACGTTACCAAGCCGTTCAGTCCGTCAGAGCTTATGGCGAGGGTTGACGCACTTTACAGAAGAGTGGCAATGGCGGAGATGCGAGCGGAGAATAACTTCAGAGAGGAAATTGTATCGGGCAATTTTGTGCTGAATTTGAGAAACCGTGTTCTGCAAAAAAACGGCAGAATAATAGAGCTTACTCAGGTGGAATTTCAGATTATGGAGTATTTCTTCTCAAATCCCGGTGCGGCACTTGACAGAACAGATATACTCAACCATGTGTGGGGCGACGTATATGTGGGAGAAGAAAAAATAGTCGATGTAAATATACGCAGACTGAGAATGAAGATAGAGGATGAGCCTTCTAACCCGAAATACATAGTGACCGTCTGGGGTCTCGGATATAAGTGGGACGCATAAAAGGGAGGCTTTTTTGTTGGTAAAGGGAATTACAAAACGATGGCTTTTTAGCAGCCTCAGTTTGGTTCTTGCGGTTATTTTGATTTTGGTTATCGCTTTTTCCTTTTTTATCAAAAACTATTATTATAATGCTATTCAGCAAACGTTGACGGGCAGAGTGAATGAGCTTGTCAATATATTTGCGGAGTATACGAGCGTGAACTCCAAGGAGTTTGAGGATAATTCCAGGGAATATGTAGAAAATTTTCCCGATAAAGAGCTTATGGAGCTGATGATTTTCAACAGCGAGGGAAAAATTATAATAACCTCGCTCGGCTTTGCACCGGATATGACGCAGCCGATGCCTGACTATGAAAAAGCAAAGTCAGATCCGAGCGGCGTTTCAATGTGGGTAGGCTCGCTTACTTCCTCTGAGGATGTTATGGCTATTACAAGAGTTATCTACAATAAAAGCACGGGTGAATATGCAGGTGCGGTAAGGTATGTGGTTTCTCTTGAAATTGCCAACAGGAGAATATTCCTGCTTACTTCCGTTGTTATACTTGCGGGCATTGTAATACTGTTTTTTGTAATTATGTCGGGTACTTATTTTATTCAATCTATCATAAATCCTGTAAAACAGATAAGTGCGGCGGCCAAAAGAATAGCACAGGGTAATTTTGATGAGAAAATAGAAAAGAAAAATGATGATGAAATAGGCGAGCTTTGCGACGCTATAAATAATATGGCGGATGAGCTGGATGCCGCCGAAAAGATGAAGAACGATTTTATATCTTCTGTATCGCATGAGCTGAGAACACCGCTTACAGCTATAAAGGGCTGGGCGGAAACAATGCAGATGGGCGGCACTCTTGACCCGGCAATGGCCGAAAAGGGTATGGAGATAATCGTTAAAGAGTCGCAGAGATTGACCGGGCTTGTAGAAGAGCTGCTGGACTTTTCTCGTATTCAAAACGGCAAGATAGTGCTTATAATAGATAAAATTGATATATTGGCAGAGCTTGATGAGGCTGTATATATGCTCCGTGAGCGTGCCATAATTGAGGGTAAGCATCTTATCTACGATGAGCCTGATAATGTTATTACGATGAAGGGCGACAGAAACAGACTGCGCCAGGTGTTTATGAATATTATTGACAATGCGCTGAAATACACGCCCGACCAGGGTGTTGTAGAGATACAGGCCGAACAGCAGGACGATATAGTTACTATAACCATAAGCGATAACGGCTGCGGCATACCTGAGGATGATATGCCTAAAATAAAGCAGAAGTTCTTTAAGTCGAATCAGACTAAAAGAGGCTCCGGAATAGGCTTGGCGGTTGCCGATGAAATAGTAAAGCTGCACGGAGGTACGTTGGATATTGACAGCATTGAGGGAATGGGTACTACCGTTACGATAAAGCTGCCAACCTATAGTGAGCAGGACGAGATGGCAGACCTTATAAACAGGGAGCTTTTCGGAGATGATATCAAGAATTTGGAGAGTGGTAAGTGATGCCTTGCAATAAAAAAGAATGTAATGGCAGGATAATCACGTCTATCGGCGGCTCTGCGCTGATAGAAGGTATAATGATGAGAGGGCCGAAGCGCACAACTGTTGCTGTGCGTACAAAAGACGGCATATATAAAGAGGATATTCAGGTAAGTACGCTGGCACAAAAGTATAAAGTGTTCAAAGTGCCGATAATCAGAGGGCTTGCCGGCCTGATAGATTCCATGAGGCTGAGCTATAAGGCACTGATGATTTCTGCGGATAAATCGCTTGAGGATATCGAGGAAGAGCCGGGCAAGTTTGAAAAATGGGTTACAAAGGTATTTGGGGACAAGTTTATGGCTTTTTTGATGACAGTTGCCTCAATTTTAGGCGTGGGAATTGCCATTTTGCTGTTCTATATAGCACCTACGTGGCTGTGCAATATGAGCCTGAAGCTGTTTAAAAATATGGTTGGAGTACAGCTGTATCGCTCTGTTTTTGAGGGCATTATCAGAATAGTGCTGTTCCTTGCGTATATAATCACCGTGTCGCAAATGAGCGATATGAAAAGAGTTTTCATGTATCACGGAGCGGAGCATAAGACGATTTTTTGCTATGAAAACAATGAGGAATTGACGGTTGAAAATGTAAGAAAGTATAAGAGATTTCATCCGAGATGCGGTACAAGCTTTTTGGTTATAATGCTTTTAGTCGGTATAATAATCGGCTTGTTTATACCGTTTGCAAACCCGTTGCTGAGAACGGCCGTTAAGCTGCTGCTTCTGCCGATAACCGTAGGCTTCGGATATGAGCTGATAAAGCTGTGCAGCAGGCGTGAGAATTTTGTTACAAAAATAATAGCCGCACCGGGTATGTGGGCGCAACGCATAACCACAAGAGAGCCTGACGACTCTATGATTGAGGTGGCGATTGCGGCGATGAAAGAGGTTATACCCGAAAACGGAGAGGACAGAATTGCATAATGGAATTTAAACGGTTGTACCGTGAGATAAAAACGCTTTTGACTGATGTAACCGACAGCCCGGCATATGAGGCACGGGTACTGCTTGAGCTGGCTGCGGGCGGAAGCTTTGAGGACATGATGTTCGGCAATGGATATGTGCTGAGCGCAGAGGAGTTACAAAGCTTGGATAAGCTTGTTAAAAAAAGGCTTGGCGGTTATCCGATACAGTATCTTTTGGGTAAATGGAGCTTTATGGGGCGTGATTATCTTGTGGGCGAGGGCGTTTTGATACCGCGTGACGATACCGAAGTGCTTGTCAGAACGGCAATAAGCATGGCTCAACAGATAGACGCAATAAATATATTTGACCTATGCTCCGGCAGCGGCATAATAGCAGTGACGCTTGCAAAGGAAATAAAAAACAGCCGTGTGACCGCCGTTGAGCTTTCGGAAAGTGCGTTTGAGTATCTGAAACGAAACTGCGCTGTAAATGAAGCCGCAAATGTTTTGCCTGTAATGGGTGATGTTTTTGTTTGCTTTGAAAGTGTACCAGACAGAAGCGTGGATATGCTTGTTTCAAATCCGCCGTATATAGCTCGTAGTGAAGCGGATGGACTGCAAAGGGAGCTGCTCAGTGAGCCGGATTTGGCACTTTTCGGCGGTGAGGACGGGCTTGATTTTTACAGAGGAATTATAAAGAACTGGATATTAAAGGTCAAGCACGGCGGAGCCGTAGCCTTTGAAATCGGCGATACACAGGCCGGTGCGGTTACGGACATGATGCTTGAAAACGGGCTTTGCAGAATAAAGATTGTTAAGGATATACAGGGCTATGACAGGGTGGTTTGCGGATTTGTAGAGTGATTTGACGATTGCGTAATCACATTGGATTAAGCAGGAATAAAGGATTTGAATATAGTCAATTACCGAAGGGAGAAATAAAAATGGCAGTAGATAAATTAAAGGCTTTGGAAACGGCGATAAGCCAAATTGAAAAGCAGTTCGGCAAGGGAGCCGTTATGAGATTGGGACAGAATCAGACGATGAATGTTGAGCATATCTCTACCGGCTCGCTTTCTCTTGATATAGCACTCGGTATAGGCGGTTTGCCGAGAGGAAGAATAATTGAGATTTACGGACCTGAGTCTTCAGGCAAGACGACGCTTTCTCTGCATTGTATTGCAGAAGGTCAAAAAATGGGCGGCAACGCCGCTTTTATAGATGTAGAACACGCACTTGATCCCGTTTATGCAAAGGCTTTGGGAGTAGATGTGGATTCGTTGCTTGTTTCTCAGCCGGATACGGGCGAGCAGGCTCTTGAGATAACAGAGGCTCTTGTGCGCTCAGGCGCAATAGACGTCATTGTTGTTGACTCCGTTGCGGCTCTTGTGCCTAAGGCGGAGATAGAGGGCGAGATGGGCGATTCTCACGTAGGCCTGCAGGCAAGGCTTATGTCGCAGGCTCTCAGAAAGCTTGCCGGCGCAATTTCAAAATCAAACTGCGTTGCCATTTTTATAAATCAGCTTCGTGAGAAAGTCGGCGTTATGTACGGTAATCCGGAGGTCACACCCGGCGGACGTGCGCTTAAGTTCTATTCATCGGTGCGTATTGATATCAGAAAAATCGAAACTCTCAAGAGTGCCGGCGAGATAATCGGCTCAAAGACAAGAGCTAAGGTGGTTAAGAATAAAATAGCTCCGCCTTTTAGAGAGGCCGAGTTTGATATACTCTATGGCAAGGGTATCTCAAAGTATGGCGAGCTTGTGGATATTGCCGCAAAATTAGATATAATTCAAAAGAGCGGCGCATGGTTCTCATACGGCGATATGCGCTTGGGACAGGGCAGAGATAACGTTAAGGAAATATTGAAAAACAACGTGGAGCTTGGCGAGGAAATAGAGCGCAAGGTGCTTGAAAGCCTTAATATAGGCAAAACTGCAGTACAGAATGAGAGCGACGACAAGCCTTTGGCAGGTACAAAAATAGCTGAACCCGAAGCTGAACCCGAAAAGCCTGCCGCAAGAGGAAGAAAGAAAAACATAGATATAATGGTTGAAGATTGATGACGGTAACAGATGTAAGAATAAGAAAAAAAGGCTTGAGCGCCTTATATATAGACGGAGAGTATGCCATGGAGCTTGATACCGAAACGCTGGAGGAAAACGGTATAGGTAAAGGTGTACATCTGAGCGATGATGACCTGCATGAGCTTATAGAGAAATCAAAGCTTAAAAGGGCTAAAAACAAGGCTATGTATCTGCTCACTTACCGTGACCGCTCACGCAAGGAGCTTATGGACAAGATAAGGCGTGATTGTGATGAGGAAACCGCCAGGCTGGCAGTGGACAGAATGGAGGAGCTTGGGCTTATAAATGATGAGGCGTTCGCCGAAAAGTTTGCCCGTGAGCTTTTATATGTAAAAAAGTATTCAATGCGAAGAACCGAGTACGAGCTTATGCAAAAAGGTATTGACAGGCAGACTGCCGATGAAATTATTGATCGGCTTGAACCCGATGAACGTGCGCTTATTGCCGAGCTTATCGAACGGAAGTATTGCAGAAAGCTGAGCGATGATAAAGGGAAAAGGCAGACTGTTTCCGCATTGCTTAGACAGGGATATCAGTATGAGGATATTATGGCTGTTATAAGGGACTTTGTTGACGGAAATGAGTAAGTTAAGTGCGAAGTCTAAGAGGCAGAGTGATACGGCAGACGGTGCTTGCCGGCTTTGATAATACCAAAGCCGGGCGGTGAGCTGTATTCGGTGCGGCAGTATTTTTTACTCAGTGCGTTAAACGGTTGCTACGTGATTAGCTTATGCCGGAGTTAATCTGCCGCAAATGTATTTTTTGAAAAAGAGGAATTAATCTATGACTTGTAAAATAGGAATGGTAAGCTTAGGCTGTGCAAAAAACAGAGTTGACGCAGAAATGATGATGTTTACTCTCAGACAGGCGGGATATACTCTTGTGGAGGATCCCGCTATGTGCGATGTTGCAATAGTTAATACCTGCGGCTTTATTGAGGACGCCAAACAGGAAAGTATAGACGAGATAATTGAGCTTGGCAGACTTAAAAGCGAAGGTAAAATTAAGGCAATAATCGTGACGGGCTGCCTTGCAGAGCGTTATCAGCATGAGATAATCAAAGAGTTGTATGAGGTTGACGCTGTTTTAGGTATCGGTGCAAATGCTGATATAGCAAAAGTGGTTGAGCAGGTATTGAATAAAAGGAAAGTGGAGATGTTCCCAGATAAATACTGCTTGCCTCTTACAGGCGGCAGGGTGAGAAGCACACCGTCCTATTATGCATATATCAAGGTTGCCGAAGGATGCGACAACAGGTGCAGTTATTGTGCGATTCCGTTTATCAGAGGCAAATACAGAAGCAGACAGATGGACGATGTGCTGAGCGAAGCGAGGCAGCTTGCCGAAAACGGCGTTAAAGAG
>CADBRB010000101.1 GCA_902796955.1 uncultured Ruminococcus sp. | reverse complement strand
TAAATGTGGTTATTATGCCGATATCCTTGCCGTTCTCTGCAATAAAGTCAACGCCTTTTTCGTTTTTAAGGCTGTAGCTCTTTCCGTTTGCGGTAAAGCTGTCCTTACCGGATGCAGCTGCAACCTCTGCGGCATACATAAAATCATAATTTCCGTCAAAATCCTCATAGTATTTAAAACCGTTAAGAGTTGTATAACCGATTTTTGCTACAGTGCCAAAGCTTGCGCTTCTGCCGGATGCGAATACACGGTATGTGTTTTCATCATATTCAAATGAGGTTTCATCGTTTTCAAGAGCTTCCTCAAAAAGCTCAAGCATTTCATCTGTAACGGATTCATCCTTGCTGTTATATGTAACTATATTTTTTATAACAGTTGCATCTACAAGCTTTTTTGTACCGTAAAGATCATAAAGGTTTTCACCTATTTTTATTAAAGAATACTCGTTGCCGTCAACCTCAAACTGCTCGTCTTTGCGTGATATTGCAAGTATGAGCTTCGATTTAGACATTGCGGGGAAGGTGGAGCCGTCCTGCATGATAACACGGTAATCTCTGTTGTACGTCATGCCGGCGTACTCTTTGTCTACCTTATCGGTTTTATAGAACACCTGTGTTTCGGCATATGGGTATAACATTCCGCCTATAAACGAAAAGATGAACATAAATGTAATTATAACTATACCCACTATGGCTATTTTGTTCCTGCAAAACCTTTTAAAAACCAGCATTGAGGGGGAGAGAGCCTTAACTCTCTTAGCGTCGTCTAAATCGTCCAAATCATCAAACACGCTGTTAATAGCCGGAGCTTCTTTCTCCTGAATGTTTTCGTTTTCCTTATTCTTATTACTCATGCTATCACCTCCGTCAATCTATTCTTACACGCGGGTCAACAACTGCATACATGATGTCTGCAATCAGGAATCCTACAAGGGTCAATGCAGCTATAAACATCATATAGAACATGGTAAACGGTATATCACCTGATGCCAGAGCACCGTATGAGATATATCCTATACCGGGTATCTGGAACAGTGTTTCGGTAATCATAGCACCGCCGAAAAGACCCGGCAATGTACTGCTCAGCGCAGTTACAAGCGGAATAAGAGTATTTCTGAAAGCGTGCTTGTTAATAACAACCTTTTCCGGAAGACCCTTTGCACGTGCGGTTCTTATATAGTCGGCGTTGAGAACTTCTAACATATTGGTTCTTGTATATCTCATAAGTCCTCCGACGCTTACCAAAACAAGAGTAATTACGGGAAGAACATAGTGTGATGCCAAATCAAGGAATTTATCGAATCCTCCGAGCGTTTCATGATAACGTCCGACGGCTCCGAACAGGTCAAACCATTTCAATTTAACCGAGAATACCAATTTTAGTATTGTGGCTATAAAGAATGTAGGCAAAGAAACGCCCAGCAGGGCAAGGCAGGTCACGGCATAGTCTATTTTGCCGTACTGGTTTTTTGCCGCTATTATACCGAGCGGAATGGCTATCAAGACCTCTAATATCATCGTTACCACGCTCAAAAAGAACGAATACCAGATTACCTGTGCAAATTTCTCTGTACACGGTATATTATATACCCAGCTGTCACCGAAATCACCCTGCACAGCCGAGCCGAGCCACTTAATAAAGCCCATTAACGGGTTAAGGTCAAGGCCGTATATTGCATTTAACTGCTCCAGCCACTCTTCGTAGCTTTTACTGCTACCGGGCAGATTGGATTTTTCTCTGGCTATTCTCTCAACATATGAAGTCGGAACCAGACGCATAAGACCGTAAATAAGAAAGGCAACAAAAAACAGAATAACAATGCTTATCAAAAGCCTTTTTAATATGTACTTCCACATAAAAATTCCTCCTTTTTGGTTTTTTGAGAGTGTATTTTGAAACCAATTTTATAAAATTTAAAGCCCGTACAGGGTATGCTCTAAAACAATTAGTTTCAAAACACACTCTTCATCAGAGTTAATTTTAACAATTATGATTAGTCAAAACCACTTCTTAATATATACGCCGCACGCTGTACTTTTTATATAAATTGCGGCTGTTTTGTGTATTATTTCCATTCCTTATCAATTTTGCAATAATTCAAATTTTGGGGACATCCGTTAAGATGTCCCCAAAACCTGTACATAGCCAAGTTTAAGTAAACATCCTCACATTGACTATGCTAAATTTATAACTTGATTATTGAAAATTATTTCATTTCCAATTTCTCAATTTCAGCCATCCAGCCCCAGTAAGGAGTGATGTCCGGAGTAATAGTGCTGATGTCTACGCGTTCGGTGCTGAATACCAGGCAATCCTGTCTTTGATAAATCGGAACTTCTACCGACCAATCAAGGAGGATATCAAGAGCCTGCTTATAAACAGACTTTCTGTAAGTCAGGTCGTCACTTGCACGTGCGTCCATAATCAATGTGTCAAGAGTCTTGTCGTTGACAGCATAGTAGTTCTGCTTTGTTCCGCTTCCGATATTGGAGCTGTGATAGATTTGATACATATCAGGATCTATGCCTGCGCCCCAAGCTGCGCACCAAAGTTCGTTTGTGCCGGCATCAAGTGCATCCCAAAGCTCCTGAGTATTTGTAAGATCCTTGATATCGAGTGTCAAGCCGATCTTTCCGAGAGCTTCTCTTGCATTTGTAAGGATTGAGAATGACGGGTGGTCGCCCTTGCCGTCGCCGCCGATCATAACTGAATAAGTCATGCTTGCGCCGTCCGGAGCAGCCGTAAACTTGCCTGCGGTTTCGTCATATGTGTAGCCTGCAGCCTTAAGATAACCAACAGCAGCCTTCAAAGCAGCTTCGTACTTAGCTTCTGCAGTCATATCGGATGTGTAGATATCCTGTCCGTCTACATCCTTTGAGTAAGCAATCGCATAGCCTTCGTCAGACTGACGGGGAGCCGCCCATGATGTATTGGAAATCGGATATTGGATAACCTGTGCGGAATCGCCGTAGTATGTATCAACAGCAACTTCACGGTAAACTGAAAGTATAGTTGCAATAGCCTTTCTGAGACTCTTGCTTTCCTTAGAAGACGGATCTGAGCCAACCTTTACTGTGTTAGCATTAATTCCTATGTAGCCATAGCCGAGATATTCAACCATCATAGTTGTAATCTTGTCGCCTGTTGTTTCTTTATTTGAGTTGTAGCTTGCTATAGCGTCAAGTCTTTCTTTACTTCCTGACGGGTTAGCGGCATCTATTGTACCTGTGTTGATACCGGGAACGTAGTCAGCATCTTCAGCCTCTTTGAACTGAACGTACTTTGTCTTGGGAGCGCCCTTGTAGTAGTTCTCGTTAGCCTCAAAGTAAACTATTCTGTTTTCATACTTAACGAACTTGTAAGGACCTGCGCCCATAGGAGTTGTTGTCTTTGACTCTACAGGTGACAAATCGCCGCGTGTAAAGCCGAACTTGTTGTTTTCATAGTCATAGTCGGCCTCGTTGCCGTAGTAGTGCATAGGAGCAACGTCTATACCGCAAATGTTGTAGATAGCCTTTGCGTCAAAGCCGTATGTTGTAACCTCAACTGTCTGTTGGTCGATTTTCTTAATACCTGTGATGTTCGGAACTTCTGTAGCACCTTCAACTTTTTTAGCCATAGCTTCGTTAACTGCGAGCATAACGTCTTCATCAAGATAACCTGCATCGCCGTAGTTGGTTGCTAATTGCTTGTAATCTACGCCGTACTGCTCGGTAACAGCGTCAACAAGTGCATCGCCGGTAAGTCCGTCATAAGAAGCGTCTTCGTCTATTCCGTAGAATGCTGCGAAAAGCTCATCGGCGTTTGAGCCGTAATCCTTATACTTCTCAAGTGTGTCTGCTTCGCCGCACCACTTATACTCGCTGGCAAGAAGGTTCTTCATAACGCCCTTTATGGCTGCTACGGATTCTTCGGAAGGATCGGCTATTTCAGCCTCTACCATTTCGTCTGTAAATGTTTCCATAGCAGAGTTGTTAGAACGATAGTTCTTCAAACCTACGATAGCTGTTGAATAAAGTGTTGATGAACCGCTGTAGCTCGGATCGCAAAGTACATAATATGAGAAAATTATGTCGTCTGCATCCATAACGTGACCGTCACTGAACTTAACGTCATCTCTGATTTTCATTGTGTAAACGGTTGTGTCGCTCTTCTGCTCAGACTTAATATCGGCAATACCTGTGTATGTATAGTCTTTGCCGTTATAAGACTTGGTTTCGCCTGCAATAGCGTTGTAAACGATTTCACCGGCACGGTCGATTGTCATAAGACCAACCTGTGTCATTGCAGATACGTCCATATCGTAAGCAGATTGACCAAAGAACGGGCTGAACTTCTGGCTGAATCTTGAATAACCAACTACTAACGGGGTGTCGCTGTTCTTTTTGCCGCCGTCGCCGGGTTCGCCTGTTTCCTTACATCCTGCAAATACTGCCGCAACCATCATTATGGCGAGTATTAAAGCAAGACATTTCTTAAACTTAACCATTTTTGTTTCCTCCTCAAAATTTTGTGAGTGTTCATCAAGCCGATACAGGTTTTATACCGTAAACCGTTAGCCCTGTTTAAAAGCTTGCTTAATTGCACAAACCAGTTTTAAACTTAAAAAAGATTTGCGGCAATTAATCAAACCTTTAAAAGAAGTAAACGGATTTTGATAT
>CADBRB010000100.1 GCA_902796955.1 uncultured Ruminococcus sp. | reverse complement strand
GTTCTTATTTTGCGCCTGATTGACGCAAGCTCAGGTGAGGCATTGTCGGAAATTTCCTCCTCAGAGAGTATTGTGGTATTTATCTTTTCTTCAAGATACTTATTCGGCACAAGCCCGTCAAAATGCATATCGAGAGTTGTTTCAATATTTGCGGAATGATTGTACCATTCCTTGACCGCACGGATAACACGCAACACCTGGGATATTCTGATAAGCTCAATCATGGTTAGCACCGAACCTGCCTCTGCACGCCTTAAAGATCCGGCAACATTTTTAATGCCGCCAAATGACGGGTTGCCGAATCTGCCTATAAGCATATGTGCATCGTTTGTTTCGTTTAAAAGCTGCTGTACCTCAAAAAGCCCGCTTGACGGCTCTATGGCAAGTGCCTGCTGTTTCGCATCATCGCTTGAGGTTTCATCTGCAAGCAGTGCAAGCACTTTGTCCAGCTCCAGCATTTTATAGTATTTTTCACGGTTAATCATATCATAGTCCTGCAATACTCAAGCACAAGCGATTTTTTACTTGGCTGTATGTATTATCCTTTCAATTTTTTACTGTATCTTCTATTATCAGCTCGTAAATTTTTACGACCATATCAATCATTTATCATACAATATCTGTCTATCGCTAACTTTTCATGGTTTTATAGAATTTAAGCGCAGTAAAGCTTTTGTCAATACGGGTAAGCATATAAATTTCGCTTACACGTTCGAGCAGTCTTTCGCCTTCATTGTCAAGAGTAAAAGAATAAATCTTCTCAAACGGAGAGTATATTATATGCCGCATCGCCGTGGTAACGCCCATGCCCGTTTCTATGGCGGTTTCGCCGCTTTTGCGCAGGCAGTCGCCGCATATTATAGTGCCTGATACTGGCTGAAAGTACATCTTTTCGGCTTCATAACAGCCGCATTCCTTACAGCAAATCAAATCGGGCATATAGCCTGATATTGACAGTATCCTCAGCTCAAATATAGCTTTTAGAATATCATTTGAGCGTTTGCCGTTTGTTAAAAAATAAAGTGTGTTGAGTATGAGCCTGAGATACGGCTCTGCGTTTTCGTTCTCAGGGGCAAGATAACCCATAAGCTCGCAAAAATACTGTGCAAGCGAAAGCTTTTCTATATCCTCACGGAGCTTAAAAAACATCTCCTGAGTTACAGCGTCATCAATTATGTACTTATCCCGTCCGGAAAAAATATCCAAACGGGAATAACATAACAAACCCGTAGCGGCATTTTTGGAGCTTTTTATATTTTTGGCTCCCTTTACAAACGCCCTGATTATACCGTGACTTCTGGTTAAAACAGTTACAAGCCTATCTTGCTCCCCTATATTCATTTCCGAGATTATCAGTCCGTCTGTTGTTAGCTTCATTGCTTTCCTCCAAAAAGTCATTTCTGCTGTTGCGTATTGATGTATACTTTAAATAGTCCAGCACCGCACCTGTAGTTAAAAAAACAGACCACGCATTCATTTCATCCATAACGAACACCTCCGAAATATAGGTATATACTAAGTATACTCACATTCCGCCGCCGTTATAGCGGGTAATTTATGGGCAGGCGGGCAGATGACATCCGCAGGCATTTTGCACACTTACATACAAGTAGAACATATAGCTTGCTTACCTGCGGATGAATCTCGTATCAATCCTCTCAACAGCCTGCGGCACAACTCCCCTATAATAAGAGCCAAATTAAGTTAAAAGACGAAAGTAGAACGAACAGTAAAACTAAAGCTTGCAGTCGGTCTATATGCAAAAAATCATGAACTCACGGTTACAACTACAGATAAAGCTTTTAAGTTATCACGTAAAATCATTCTCGTCATAGCCCAAGCTGCGCAATATGGACTCTCTGTTCCTCCAATCGTCCTTAACCTTGACCCAGAGCTTCAGGTTTATCCTGCAATCAAAGAAACGCTCCATATCCTGCCTTGCGTATGAACCTATCTTTTTGAGCATGGAGCCGTTTTTACCGATTATAATTCCCTTATGCGTATCGCGCTCGCAGTATATGGTAGCTTCGATATCAGTTATATCGCTATTTTCACGGTTTTTCATTCTGTCTATCATAACGGCTGTTCCGTGCGGAATCTCCTTATCGAGCAATCTCAGGAGCTTCTCACGTATAATCTCAGACGCAATAACCCTTTCGGGCTGGTCGGTGAGAGTATCGCTCTCAAAAAAGTGTTCACCCTCCATAGCCTGCTTTTTAAGCTCGTCAACAAGCGCAGGTATGCCATCATTATATTGCGCAGAAACAGGCACGACTGCTTCAAAGTCATACAGAGAGCTGTACTGTGATATCTGTTCCATAATTTTTGTCTTATCTTTTATTAAATCAAGCTTATTTATCGCAAGTATCGCAGGCATATCCATTGATTTAAATTTTTCTATGAGATTCTTTTCAATGTCGCCCGGCTCATAACCTGCCTCGACTACCAAAAGACAGGCGTCAACGCCGGATACAGACTCATTGACCGAACGAAGCATATACCTGCCGAGCTGATTTCTCGGCTTATGAATACCCGGAGTATCTATAAAAACAAGCTGTGTTTCGTTTTGCGTAAGCACGCCCATAATACGTGTGCGTGTAGTTTGCGGCTTACTTGAAACTATGGCAAGCTTTTGACCTAACATTCTGTTAAGTATGGAAGATTTACCAACATTAGGTCTGCCTACTATGGCTATAAATGCGGTTTTCTCTGTAATATTGTTCATGCTTTTTCCTTTCTGTATATGAAATGGGATTATTACTGTTTTGTGCTTGTGAATATTTGATAAACTCACTCAGCAAACTCGGTCGGCGCACTCTTGAAAGAAGATAATTAAAGTACTGGCATAAGCAAAGCCGCCGACGTTGAAGCGGAGCTTCTCCGCAATAGTACAACGGGCATTTCCGAAAACTCAGTTTTTCTTACTGCCAAGCTTTCGGAAATGCCCGATAAATGCACAATGTGCAATATTCATCACTTGCTGTTGAGATGATTGTTAATCTTAGCCAATATCTCGTCAACATCAACACCGTGAACCATGCAAGCCTCGGCTATCGTTTCGCCTCTTGATGCAGGGCAGCCTAAGCAGTGCATACCCATTTCAAAGAAAAACGGAGCTGTCGATGCGTCCATATCCAATATATCGCCAATTATGCTGTCTTTTGTAACCTGTGCCATTTTATTAACTTCCTTTCGTAAAATCATGTGCCGAATCAACGCTGTGTAAAAATTATACAGCGTTACTCATGGTATTGTCCGGATATTGTACACGCTTAATGTCTGCTCCTACTGCGCTGAGCTTTTCAACAACGTGTTCATATCCTCTGTCTATATGCTTTATATCCTCGATAACCGTTGTACCCGTGGCAATAAGACCGGCAATAATCATTGCGGCTCCTGCTCGCAGGTCTACCGCCTTTACAGGCGCACCCTTTAAATGGTCGATACCCTCAACGATAGCCAATCTGCCGTCTACAGAGATTTGCGCTCCCATACGGGCAAGCTCGTCAATGTATCTGAAGCGGCTGTCCCATACGCTCTCGTTGATAATGCTTGTACCGTTTGCCATTGTAAGTATAGCGGTGATTTGCGGCTGCATATCCGTAGGAAAGCCCGGATGAGGCATCGTTTTTATATTGCATTTATTGAGCCTGCCGTCGTTTTGAACTCTGACGGCCTCGTCGTATTCCGTTACGGTAACTCCCATCTCTCTGAGCTTGGCGGTTATAGATTCGAGGTGCTTCGGTATAACGTTCTTTATAAGCACATCGCCGCCTGCGCCCGCTACCGCCGCCATATAGGTACCTGCCTCAATCTGGTCGGGAATTATGGAATATACTGTTCCGCCTAAATGCTTAACACCTCTGATTTTTATTACATCTGTGCCTGCGCCGCGTATGTCTGCTCCCATTGAATTAAGGAAATTTGCAAGGTCAACTATATGCGGCTCCTTAGCTGAATTTTCAATTATGGTCTGACCCTCCGCTTTAACTGCGGCGAGCATAAGGTTCATAGTTGCTCCGACGGAAACTACGTCCAGATACACGTGCGCTCCGGCAAGCTTATCGGCTTTAACCTTGATAATCGCATCCGTTATCTCATGTGTTGCTCCAAGTGCGGAAAAGCCCTTTAAATGCTGGTCAATAGGTCTTACTCCAAAGCAGCAGCCGCCGGGCATGGCAACTTCGGCACGGTTAAATTTGCCGAGCAATGCGCCGAGCAAATAGTATGAAGCTCTCATACCTGTTGCAAGCTCCGCAGGTGCTACGGGGCTTTTTATGGTTGTCGGGTCGATTCTCAAAGTAGAGCTGTCAAGCTTTTCAACAGACGCACCCATTTCTCTGAGTATCTCAGCCATAAGTCTTACGTCTTTTATATCGGGTATATTCTCTATAGTACAAACATCATCTGATAATACAACTGCAGGGATTATAGCAACAGCGGCGTTTTTTGCTCCGCTGATATTGATTTCTCCGTTCAATCGGTTGCCACCGGTTATAATAAACTTTTCCAATGCGGCACACTCCTAATTTTTATTATATTATAACACTTTTATGTGTAAAAATCTTAACTGCGTGTGCATTGCATTAAATTAACAATCCACACACCCTCACACTAAATAATAATACAAAAACTATTTATTGTCAACCAAATTTTTAATTCTGTTGCAGTATTGTAATTATATTGTTGCAGTTGTATGAATTTAATGGGTAAATTCAACATAAAAATCTGTTTTTATTGCCCAAAATTCACTTATTCTTTCTTTGTGTCCTCACTTGCGAACTCTATATCAATTATTTCGGTATCAAGCTCGGAGAGTGAGTCGTCATAGTTTGCAAATTCAGGCTTGCGCTCAACTATATATCCCGATTCTCTCATATGCTCTTCTATGCTCTCAACTATATCCTCGCCCTTAAAGCCGACTATGCTCTCATACTTCGGATAAACCTGCAGTATGTTGTAATCCGTGACCTTAAGCCTCTTTTCGTCATAGTCCTCAAAGTCATATACGTGCATAAGCAGTCCGTTGTTTGTTTTATAGTATACAGTTACCGTTTCGGCGTCATCTATTACGTATATCTCGCCTTCCTTCATCGACCTGTATATAGATCTGTCACTCTTTCTTTTCTCTTTGCCGGCTTCCTCCTTTTTAAGGTTAAGCTCCATCATTTTGTCTATGTCCTTAATTGCCCTCTCCTGTATGCCGGACATCGGCTCGGTACCGTCATTTCTCGGCACTCGCTCCATATTGTCGCCAAGTACATATCTTACAACAAGCTTTTGAGCAAGCTCTTCATTACTTTGCTTTACCATTTTACCGCACATAAAGTATATTCTTTTTTCGCTTAAGTCTATACAAACCGGAACAAGCGCTCCGTTTTTTACAATGCGTATCTTCTTTGTATAATTCTTTGCGTTCTGGGATATCTTTCTGCCTATAAACATAACTGTAATCGCTCTTCTGTCGGCTTTTAAATCCTCGTTCTCAGACGCATTTAGATAATCGCAAAGCTTTGTTACCGTACTTGTCATGGCGGCACGGCGCATACCGTCAGCTTCTATCATAACAACGGCACGCAACAGAGTTCTTTTTATGGGCATCTGCGTCTTTTTAACCGCTACAAGACTAAGCTCGGTTTCATCATCAAGCTTAAAATCTCTCTCTATCTTATATTTATCACGTATGAGGTGACTTTCCAAAAACATCATATATGCGTAAGGATTAGTCTGTACCCCTGTGTACTCAAAAAACTCTCTGTCAGACTGAATAAGCTCCTTCATACCCTCAAGCATTTCGATAGTTACCATACGCTTATAGTTTCTTAACAATATTACCAGTGATGTAATCCAGCACGCTACCATCAGTGTAAAGAAAAGCCACGAATACATTGTGTATATCAGATTAAACTTTGTTCTTATAAATATAAGCAATAAAAACGGGACTATTATCAACAGTGCCGACACTGTAAATATTATAACCGTTCGTTTAACATCCTTTTTCATTACTTCATCTCCCTATGTAGATTAAATCGTTAAATACCAAGAGCATTTATTTACTCTTACTCCAGTATTTTTCATCCAGACCTCTGTACTGTACAGCCTCACCTATATGCTTAAATCCTATTATTTCCCTGTTGTCCAAATCCGCTATGGTTCTGGCTACTTTTAGTATTCTGTCATATGCTCTTGCCGAAAGACCCATTCTTTCAAAGGCATTTTTAAGCAGATTCTCCGCCTTTTCGTCCATGACGCAGTATTTACGAAGCAGTGATGGCGTTAAACGTGCATTGCAAATTATACCGTCATCCTTGTATCGCTCAAGCTGGATTCTTCTTGCGGCGTTTACTCTTGCTCTGATTTGCTCGGAGCTTTCTCCAGTTTCTTTAGATGATAAATCGTTAAAGTCCACCGGAGGAACCTCAATATGCAAATCAAGTCTGTCCAGCAATGGGCCGGATACCTTTGAAAGATATCTGTTTACTGCCTGCTGTGAACAGATACATTTTTTTACCGGACTGCCAAAATTACCGCACGGGCACGGATTCATTGCGGCAACTACCATCATAGTGCATGGGTAGCTGAGTGTACCGTGAACTCTGGAAATTGTAACCACGCCGTCCTCTATAGGCTGCCTCAGCGCCTCTGTAGCCGCACGTGAAAACTCCGGCAGCTCGTCTAAAAATAAAACTCCGTTATGTGCCAGCGATATTTCACCCGGCTTGGGAATACTTCCGCCGCCTGAAAGAGCCGCCGCCGATACAGTATGGTGCGGCGACCGGAACGGCCTGTGTGTGATAAGCGGTGCATCTGATGAAAGCGCACCGGCTATAGAGTGAATTTTGGTAGTTTCTATCATTTCATCTACAGTCATATCCGGAAGAATTGAAGGGAGCCTTTTTGCAAGCATACTTTTGCCCGAACCCGGTGAGCCAATCAGCAGAATATTATGTCCGCCTGCGGCGGCTATCTCCATAGCTCTTTTTGCCTGCTGCTGACCCTTAACCTGAGAAAAATCCGGTAGATTATCACTTGTAAGCTGTTTTTCATAATCGTATACGGACGGAGTTATCTTTTTAAAATCCGACAAATGCAGGAATAATGTGTCAAGCTTATCTACGGCGTACACCTCTATACCGTGTACAACAGCCGCCTCGAAAGCGTTTGCGGCAGGCACATAAATCTTCTTGTAGCCGCATTCTCTGGCTTTTATAGTCATAGGCAGAATACCGTTTACGGCTCTCAGCTCGCCGCTGAGCGAAAGCTCACCCAAAAATATACTGTCGTCAAGCTTCATGGAAATTTGACCCGATGACTTTAATATCGCCATTAATATCGGCAAATCGTACAGAGGCCCCTCCTTGCGTATATCCGCAGGCGCCAGATTTATGATAATTCTGCCCGTAGGAAAATCAAAACCGCAGTTGCGCATTGCCGCACGCACTCTGTCGCGCGATTCCTTAACAGATACATCGGGCAATCCTACGATGTCAAACGAAGGCATACCGGTTGATATATCGGCTTCTGTTTTTATTTCAAAGGCGTCAAGCCCAAACAAACCCATACTGTTTACAATAGCTACCATTATCTATCCTCGCATTAATACTCTTTAATTATAATTCTAAAAATATTTAAAACATATGCCACAGGATTGTTTTATTGTGAAACCAAAACTCTCCTATTTTATTATAGCCTCAATCCATAGATTTTTCAATCAATATTTTACAAATCCGTCTTGTTTTCGTTTTCCGGTCTATATTTACACCCATGATTACAAAAAATTTTTAAAAAAATGATAAAATTTATTGACTTATTCCATTGTTTGATGTATGATGTAATTAGTAAATCTATATATTTTTTCAAGAATTTGTATATTAATATGATGTTTTATCAGCATGATACCTTTTTAGCAAGCTGATAAGCCTTTGCATAAGGTACACAGTTATCGGATTATACCCTTTTGGTTCACGGAGTGATTTTTTTGCATAGCAAAACAGAAAATAACAATAAGGACATTGAGCTTATAGAGAAAATACACAACGGCTCTGATGCAGCCTTTGATGAGCTTTTGCAAAAATACTCACATATGATACGTACTCTTGCAGGCAAATATAACATCTATAGTTTGGATACGGACGATTATATACAAGAAGGATTTATTGCTTTCCTTTCGGCTGTTAAGAGCTTTTCTGCCGAAAAAAACGACTGCTTTGCTCCGTATGCGGCCATATGCGTCAAGAATCATCTAATTGATGAAAACAAGCGTTTTTCCCGTGATAAGCATAAATCGCTGAACAATTACGAACAGCTTGACGAAGAAGTACTCTCGGACGTATACGACAGTAACGCAATGAATCCCGAAAGCATACTTATTGAGCGGGAAAATATAAACACCATAATGCAGGTTTTGGGAGATAGCTTTTCGCCCCTTGAAAATGACGTTTTCAGAGAAAGGCTAAAAGGTTGCTCATACAGCGATATAGCAAAAAAATACAATGTTTCGGCAAAGTCTGTTGACAATGCCCTTCAGCGTATTCGTAAAAAAATAATGCGGATTTACAGTAATTGACGGTTTGTTAATTGAATCAGGCGGGTTTTTACTCATCTGATAATTGACCGTACAGATAAACATATGTCGTTGACCATAAGGGGAAAATTGCGGTGCAAGCCCGCACAATGGCTAATTTTTTATTAAAACCAAAGCGAGGTAAATCAAATGTACGAAGACAAAATACTCATTTGCAAAGAATGTGGCGCTGAATTTACTTTCACCGCCGGCGAACAAGAATTTTACGCATCAAAGGGTTTCGTAAATGAACCGCAAAGATGCAAGGCTTGTCGTGATGCCCGTAAAAACGCCGCCAGACCGGAGCGCGAAATGTACACTGCTGTGTGCGCTGCCTGCGGCAAAGAAGCTAAGATACCTTTCAAACCACGTGAGGACCGCGATGTATTTTGCAGTGAGTGTTTTGCAAAGATGAAGGAAGAACAAGCTCAATAATAAGGCATAGTTATCAAATAAAATTTAACCTCCCTGTCATTATCCGACAGGGAGGTTTTTACTTTGCCGTCTTTCCATTAAAATACAGCTAATACTAATAACTGATAAAAAACAGACAAGCTTTACGGCGTAACTGCCGCAAACTTGTCTGCATTTTTTAAAAGAATTTAGCATCAGCTTATCTTTTGCTTTGCCTTAAGTATTCTGCGAACGCTCTCATCTATACGCTCTTCGCTTATTTCACCGTTATCTATAGCGTCTACAAGTGCATTAATGGCTTCATCCAAATTCTCCGGCATGAGTATTATATCAACACCCGCCTTTACCGACTCAACAGCGGCTATACCCGACGAATAGTTTTGAGATATTGCGCCCATGAGCATGGAATCGGTTATTACAACACCGTCAAATCCCAATCTATCACGCAGGAGTTGAGTTACCACCTCATATGACATGGTTGCGGGTGTATCACTGCCTGTTATGTTAGGCGCACTTATATGACCTATCATAACGAAATCCGCACCGGAATCTATACCCGATTTAAAGGGCAAAAGCTCGCACTGTTCAAGCTCGTTTAAGCCCTTCTCCGTCATAGCAATCCCGTAGTGACTGTCAGAATCGGTATCGCCATGCCCCGGAAAATGCTTGAGAGTACACAGAACACCGCTGTCGTTAAAGCCATGTACACATGAGCTTACAAGCCGTGCCGCCATATCGGGGTCAGCACTGAAGGAGCGTGTGCCGATTACGGGATTATTCGGGTTGGAATTTACATCTGCTACAGGTGCAAAATCCAGATTAAAACCAAATTTTTTAAGATCTTTGCCTATCGTTACTCCCGCATTGTATGCATCTGTTTCGCTTTGTATACTGCCCATAGCAGGGAACGCAGTTGTACCCATATCAGGATTGCTTCCCAGCCTTGCAACGGAGCCTCCCTCTTCGTCTACCGATATAAACGGCAGTATTTTGCAGTATTTTTTTGTGTTCTTAATCATATCCTTGACCTGTTGAGGATCCTCCAGATTTTGTGCAAAATATATTATACCGCCTACCGGATATTTTTCAAGCGCCTGTTTTGTCATATCTCCGGCAACGGTTGCTTTTGTAACTCCTGTTATTTGCTCAGGCGTTACTATAAACATCTGCATTACCTTTTCATATATCGTCATATCGTCCAAAATCTCATCTATTGTTTTCGGATCTTCGGGTTCAACATCTACCTCTATTGCACTGGGTGAGGGTTTGCTTACGGCTTCGGATTCCGCTGTAGAGCTTTCGGCAGGTTTAGAGGAGCGGTCATCGTTTAAATTTGATATAACAGCGGATGAAACTGAATCCGCACCTGATGCAGTACCCTGTGGCTCATCGTCTGATGAGATTGACGATGTACTGTCCGTTTTATGATATACAGTAGATTTTATCCATACGCCAAGCCCCACACAATAGACCAATACTAAAAGTGCGGGTATTAAAAACATTATAGGTTTTTTCCTTGCATATCTTCTCATAATCCTACCTACTGACGTAAATTAATAATCCTTATGCGAACAGCCTATACTTCGTCAAAGCATAATGCATATTCGTTACCAAAATAAAGTATAACACAAAAAATCAGCTTTGTACATAGTTTACTGACAGAAAGTAGCCTTATACTAATCACTTACTATAAAAAATCGGGAGTTATCGAAAAAGAGCATATCCCTTACCGTCAGGCAGGAGATATGCTCTCAGTTATTCAGCCGGTTTTACTCAGCCTTTATTTTTTCATCTTAAGACGTGAATAGCCGCTTCTCTTAGACGTCCAGATTATAGTACCTGCGGAAATCTCAACAAGGAAGGCAAGAATGATTACCAGTACCAGAGCTTCGTCGCTTGTTATCGGCGTATCAAGATCCGCCTTTCCGTCACCGTCACGGTCTATATTCTTGTCAGGCTTACCGTCGCCGTTGGTGTCAAGATTTGTATCAGGCTCTTCATCTCCGTCAGAGTCAATGTTAACGTCCGGTTTCCAGATTCCGTCAGCATTACCGCCTTGACCGGAAGGCTTCCATTCGCCCAAGCCATCGGTATCTATATTGATATCAGGCTTGCCGTCACCGTCTGTATCTATATTCACGTCCGGTTTGCCGTCACCGTCAACATCAATGTTTAAATCAGGCTTGCCGTCGCCGTCAACGTCAATGTTAGTATTCGGACTGCCGTCGCCTTTGGTGTCAATATTTACATCAGGATCGCCGTCGCCGTCAGTGTCCACATTTACATCGGGCTTGCCGTCATCATCCGTGTCAACGTTGAGATCCGGCTTGCCGTCGTCATCTGTATCAACGTTTACATCTGGCTTGCCGTCATCGTCTGTATCAATATTTACATCGGGTTTGCCGTCATCATCAGTGTCCACATTTACATCAGGCTTACCATCGCCGTCCGTATCTACATTGATAAGCGGATCAGCCGTCTTATAAGGCGCATTGTTTGCTGTATCAGGCTTAACCTCTTTGTCAGGTTTCCAAGAATCATCAACGCCGTCCTCGTCATTATCGTAAGCAGGTCTGTAGCCGTTAGGGGTATCTACAACTCCGTCACCGTCAGTATCGAGGTTTGTATCCGGCTTCCAGATTCCATCTTCGTTGCCGCCCTCACCCGATGGCTTCCATGTGCCTGTATTGTCGGTATCTACATTTACATCGGGTTTACCGTCACCGTCAGTATCAATATTTACGTCAGCTACTCCGTCACCGTCGGTATCTACGTTATAATCAGGCTTACCGTCGCCGTCAGAGTCAACATCCAATACCGGATTTGCGGTATCATAGGGTGCGCCTGTAATGCCGTTCGGATAAACATCTTTATTCGGAGTCCAGTTATCGTCAACACCGTCGCCGTCCTTATCGTAAGCAGGTCTGTGGCCGCTTGTTACGTCAACTGTTCCGTCACCGTCGGTATCGAGGTTTGTATCCGGCTTCCAGATTCCGTCTGTGTTGCCGCCCTCACCCGATGGCTTCCATTCACCTGTGTTATCGGTGTCTATATTGATATCCGGCTTGCCGTCACCGTCAGTATCAACATTTACGTCAGGAATATTATCTCCGTCTGTATCAATGTTTACATCGGGTTTTTCGTCTCCGTCAACGTCTACATTGACGGTCGGCTTTTCACCGATGACAACTCTTACGTCATGGTCTTTGTCTATATCGCTGAATGTATAGCTTCCCGTAAGTTCGCTCGTTACAAGCTCAGGATGAGATACGCCGTCAATCGTCACCGTTCTTACCTCATAGTTTGGATCGTTAATTACCCAATTTACAGTATAAGAGCTTCCTTCCTCTATCTGAGCAGCTCCCGTTATAGTTGCAGGGCCGCCCGTAATGCCTGTTGAAACAGTATATGTGTTTGGCTCTCCCGGCTCGTCAGGCGTTTCTCCGTCACCCTCAATACCGCCTCTTTCGCCGTAGAAGGTAACATTCATAGGCTGCACTACTTCTCCCAAATCTACGGTAAAGTTATTATTGCCGTTCTCATGAACGTTATATGCCAATCTGCGGAATGCCATATTCCTTACAAAGCTCATCGGGCTTATGTTCAGCGAGGATCTGTAACCCGTATCTTCGTCATTAACTGTAATCTTCGTTACAACTAAGCCTTCTGTGATTTGTGCGTTTACAGAATCCTCTGTGCCGTAAGCAAACAATCCTGTACCGCTTATAACCTCGCCGGTAAGATAAACAAATTCAACCTCAACGGGAATAAGGTTCTCCGGGATATCGTCAACAGACTGACCTATCTGTACAAAGTATACCATTATGGTATGGTCTGAGCCGATGTCAGACAGAAGCTTTGTATAGCCTTCTTTATCGGCAGATGAAAGAACTACTTCCTCGCCGTCTATAACAATCTTTGCTATTTCATAGCCTTCATCCGGTGTAGCGGTAAAGCTGTATGACTGACCCTTATACTTGGTCTGTGCCGGGCTTACAGTGCCGTTGCCATACTTAAGCACATTTATGTTATATGTATCAGGCTCAAAGTATACTACTACCTCTTTATCCTTGGTTACATTGTGTAAAACAATGTAATTCTGATCTTCAACAAGAGTTTGTTCCACACCGTCTACCGTAACTGCGGCAACTCTGTATGCGTAATAATCATCGGAATCAACATCAGCGGGGCTTATTTTCGCCTCCCAGTAAACTCTGGCGTCACCGCCGGATATTATTCTTGAGCCACCGCTTACTTTACCTAAGCCGCCTTCAATTCTTGTTTTTATGGTGACAAAATCTCTGTTATATTCACTGTTGAAATGTGCGGGATCTTCAACAAAGTACAAATCAACAACATGATTCTTGAGTACCTGCTCTATAGTATAAGTATCATTTACAACTTCGTCCAAATCTCTCAGCTCGCCGTCAAGATAGAGCGCATAAAGTGTAAAGTAATCGTGAAGCTCGGTCCAGTCTACAATACACTCCATACCCGGAAGGAAGGTTTCACTTTCTCCCGTAAAGTATCCGTTTGTATCATAGCAGTTTACCGTTACCGTATAGAAGCCGGTTGTTGTACCGCCGCCGATTCTCGGCAGCTTTTTAGTGGAAATAACTATATTATGATCCGAAGCAATTCCGTTAAGCTCAAGCGATGTGGTATCAACATCATAATCTATACCGTCAACTAAAATTCTTGTAATATAGTAGCCGGGATTAACGTGCCAGTTTACAGTATAATTACTGCCAGACGCTACCGAGCCGGACTCCGTTATAGTTGCAGAGCCGTTGATGCCGTCAACTACAGTATTGACATTGTAATAGCTCTTTGATACCGGTGCGCTTCCTGATTCAAATTCTACAAGAACATTATGGTTCAATGAGAGATCATTGAATGTAACATGATCCTGTCCGAGCAAATCATCTCTTACGGCATAATCTATTACTATTCTCTTTACATGATATCCGTCATCAGCTATCCATGTAACTATAGGAGCAGTACCCTCCTGTATTCCACCGTCAAATTTTGTGACAGTACCGTGACCCTTTGCCTCGGTATCTACATTATAGTATCTCTTATAGTGAATTTTAATTATCTTTTTACCGTCACCGGATATAGTTTCTGTAAGTATGTTATTCTCGTTATCCGGGTCAAACCAATATCCCTTTGAATACAAATAATCCTTAAGCGTTGTTGAGCCGTCTACGCCGTCAAACGAATATCCCAGCTCGTCCAGTGTAAGGTTGAAATATGTTTCGGGATCTATCCCGCATACTTCGTCGGTTGTACCCGTAAGCGCACGTGTTAAGCTGTCATCAAGAACATATCCGCCATTGCCGTCGTGGAAATAGTGCTGAATCTTATACGGAGTATCGCTTCTTGGCGTCCAGTGTGCATGAAGTTCAATATCAACATCCTCCGGAACGGAATCACCTACATTTACTTTAACATCGTTATAATACCAGCCGTCAAATATATAACCCTGGCGGTTAGAGGTCGGCAAATCCTCGGCTGTATATTGGGGATGCTCTGCTCTTACACGGGATTTGTTATTTATCGTACTGCCGCCCTCGCTGTGATAAACAAGTACATATCTTGTTAAATCTCTTGCCCATTTGGCATATACGGTATAGGTTGAAGCAGGCATAGTGGTGCTTGCAGGAATATCATTACCCGCTCTGTCAACTGCCCAGCCTTTAAATATATAACCTTCTCTTGTCGGCAAATCTCTTCCTGTATAGTCGTGTCCGTAGGCATCTTTAATACCTACAGAGTTGATGTTTGTGCCGTAAGGAACGCTCTTTTCTTTAAGATTGCCCTGACTGCCTCCGTTCGGATCAAATACAAGCTTAAATGAAGCCACCGTCCACTGCGCTGTAATAACAATATCCTCGGCATCTGCGGTCTGCTCTGAAATATCGCTTCCGTTAAGCTTCCAGCCGGCAAAATCATAGCCCTCCTTGTGAGGAACATCATCGCCGGCAAGCAGTGCTTCTACCAGCTTACTGCCGTCAGCTACCTTTACGGACTTTTCGCTTTCACCGTCAGCAAACTCACCGCCGTTGGAATCAAATTTAATATATCTCACCGAAGAGGTGAATACCGGGTGAAGCGTCATGTTGGCAGTAACTGGCGTTTCAGACGAAACAATGGTGTCACTTTCGTCTGCGCTCCAGCCCTTAAAGAACGTATCCTCCGGCGGCTCCGGTGATTCGGGAAGCTCTCCTAACTTTGCTCCCTGAATAACATAGTATGTATCGGACAAGTCATCATCAAAATTAACACGGCAGGCCATAAAGCTCCTTGTTGCCTCATTGCCGCATTCATCCCATGATTTTACCGTATATTCCTTGGCCTGATTAAGCGGGATAGTAAAATCATATTCATGCATCGGTCCGCTCAATTTTGTTATGGCTCCGCCATCGACCTGATATCTCAATATGCCGCTGCCTTCACCCTCTATAAGGGTTACACCGTCATCGTCAATACCAAATCCTTTATCCGTAAGAGTAACCGTTGCTTTGGACTGTTTACCCATACCGGTAAAGCTTATATCACCCTCAGCATCGTCAACAAACGTTGTAAGGTAGGTTTGGAACGGGTTGGAGGTTTGACCGGCGGCATCCTCAACAGTAAGCTCAAATATATATTTGCCCTGTTTTGAATCTCTTGTAAAGGTATACGTCGGCAAGCTATTATAAGCTACAAAACCAGAATTTACAACCATAAGATTATCGGGGTCGTATACAATCAGGCGGTATTTTGTAATAGGTGAACCTGATGATGAAACATAAGATTTATCCTTAACATAAACCTTGAAGTTTGATGAAGGATCGGAGAAGTGCTGTAAGTGAGCTGTAAGAACCTGTGACTCATGACCTTCATCGTCTTTTGTTGCAATATAGAAATCTGCAACAGGAATAGAAGACATTTGTTGCAGTGTAACAGGCGTGTAATGGACATGATGTTCGTAGTTATAGTTTATATACTCCGCTATCTGTGAAACAAAATCGCCGTCTGTAGCATACATACCGTTATCCGGAGTAACACCCGAGCTTGTAGCTGTAGGTGTAGACAGAACTTTACCGTCATCTACGGTACCTACATAGAATATCTCGTTTGCCGTCAAACGTTTAATACCTTCAAGGTACGCATCCTCGTCACCTTCGGGAATAGCCGACTGGCCGCTTGTACCGGTGAGGTTAATAAAGTACTTCTGCTCTGCCGACTCGGCATACTGAACATTCTGCAATACTTCAAAAGCATCGGCTTCAAATGTCATTTCAAGGTCGGAGAATACAAATGACGTAAGAGATGAACAAGCATGGCCTTGATATGAAACAAGAGGACCAAAACCGTTGTAACCGTTAGGCGTAAGGTTTACCTTACCGCCAAACATTGTTATAAGCTCACCGAATGTACCGTCAGCGTTATAGTTCTGCTGCTGTGAAGTAACAGAATCTGAACGCAGGTCAACGGTAATTCTCGCTTTTCTGGTAGATGTAAATGTAAAGCTGCCGCTCGCAATCTGCGAACCTGTACTTGCGGTGATATTATCATTTACACCGGCTCCTGTAATATTCCTAATATATACAGTACCGCCGGTCACACCGCTGTTAACGGCATAGTAAATCAAATAGCCCTGCAGCGTGCCGCCTGAAATACCCGCATTGATAAAAAAGCCCGCACCGGAAAAAGTATGAGTATCTATAAGCGATGCATCTATATCAAAACTGAACGTCCTGCGGGAATTATTAGGCGCAGGGTATATCATATAGTCGGTAAGGGCGTTTGTACCGTAGCCTACAAATACCATTTTTGCCTTGTTATTAGCATCCACCGTAGAAAGAATATGTCTGTCAAAGTAACGGCAGTGGGTTTTATCACTCGACGTTTCCCACTCGGCAATGGTGTAATTTGCGGCTCCGCTGGCATTACTATTATCGGCAGCCCTGTACGGTTGAAGCGTACTGTTTAAACCGAAGCTGTTATAGGTAGTTTGATTATAGTAGTGGTCATACACGTACCAGCCGGAGTTATCGGTTGTATCAATTTTGATAGCACCCGAAACTATACGGAATGTGGACGGATCCATACCCTCTGCAACAAGCTTTTGGGTAAGCTCCTCTTTAAAATCGAGAAATGTGCCCGGATAATCAGACGGAACATTTACAACGATATCAACTACCGGCTCAGGGTTACTGATAACATCGCCGTCTGCCGCGGCAGATTCAAGTGTAGGCATCTCAATAAAAACGCTTGCTACCAAAAGCACGCAGAGTAATAATGACAATACCTTTTTTCCATACTTACGCATAATAAGTCCCCTCTCATAATACGAGATTTGTTGTTGATTTAGCATAGTAAATCTTAGAATAAAAACACTTCCGGCATATTATCCTTGTTTTTTCAAAATAATAACCGCCACTGAATTTTTATTTGGCTTGTAAAAAGACAATATTTGGCAATATTTTGGCAATATATAGAATAAAATTGGGAAAAATACACCTAATTGATATTATAATAGTTTTATTTCAAAAAGTCTACAGTTTAAATCAATATTTTGTATTTCTTTTTTTCAAAAATCTCAATAGATATGGCTATTTATTCGGTAAAATCTGTTTTTTTGACATTTGTAAATTTTTTGTGTATAAAATTTTAATAAAATATAAATACAGTTTTCTGTTATAAGATACAATAAAATTTTAACTGCTTTGCTGATACTTATTACAAAAACCACCCGCATTAAAGCCTGAGCCATATACGGGTGGTGATTTTACTATTATATTTTGTTGTTATCTTGACTTACCAAAGAAAAACAGAGCAACCGTACCGGGTCCTACATGAGAGCCGGTGACAGGCTCGTAACACTGTATTATGGGCTTGCCTACAAAGCCGTACTCCGTAAGCTTTCTCAGCAAATAGTCCGTGCCGTCCTCATTATCTGCATGAGCTATGCCTATATCGGCACTTTTATCAGTTACCATAGTTCTATACTTTTCGGCAAGGGCATCCAGTACTTTTTTATAGCCTCTTATTTTGTCGCAAAGAACTATATGCCCCTGATTATCGCCTTTAAGCATGGGCTTTATGTTTAAAAGATTGCCGACCAAAGCGGCTACGCCGGAAACTCTGCCGCCACGCTTAAGGTACTCCAAATCATCAACTGTAAAAAACTGGCACATATTTTTGCGCTTACGGACAATATAATTTTCCGTTTCCGCAAAAGATGCTCCCGATTTAAGCTTCTTTGCAGCTTCTATTACAAGCATACCCTCTCCGAGCGATGCGGCATAGGTATCTATAGATGCAATCAGCCTTTCTGGGTATCTCTTTTTTAATTCGCTTGCCGCTATCAGTGCGGCGTTGGCTGTGCCGCTTATGCCTCCTGACATTCCGATGTACATCACATCATCGCCGTTTTGCAGGCTTTCTTCAAAGCTTTCCATAAATGTAACAATGTTTATCAATCGTGTGCTTATGCTTGCTCCCGCACGCATTGCGGCATAAAACTTCTTTCCGTCAAAATCATCTGTTACTTCCGCATCTCTGCCGTTTATGGAATATTCAAACGGCACTACCTTTATAGAGTATTCTTCTATTATGCTCTTCGGCAAATTCGCCGCAGTATCGGTATACAGCTTTATCATACTACTACCCTCTTAATTAATCACTAAATAAAATTGCCCTTACAATAATCCCTGTACAGGCAACTTAACTTATATAATTGTATCAGCAAAGACGAAAATGTCAAGAGGGCTGTTGCGAATAGTTGCAACAGCCCCGTGTTTGTTCTTCTTAGTATTTTGTACTGTTTGTAACCATTAATAATTATAGTGGTCGTACTCTAAATTATACATGGCATTGTACAGCTTATTATACATTGCATCCACTTCGTCCTGACTTACATTTTTGCTTTTTGACAGCTCTACCGCATCGGCTAAAACCGACTGGAAATAGCTGTATGACTCTTCGGAGTAGCCTTCCTGCTCCACATAGCCTGCAAGCTCTATCATATAATTCAAGTCATCAAAATTATATGCCAAAACCTTTAAATTTTTAACTGCATCGTTTAATTTATACTCCACATTGTCCAAATCATAGCTGTTTGTGTTGACCTTGAGAAGCTCGATTGCCCTTCTGTGAGCAGACTCAAGCGCATAAATTGAAGCTTCGGTATATTTACCGCTCAATATAGCCGTTGCTTTATCACGTGCCGCTTTTTTAGACGCAGCCGTCAAAGAAGCTTTATCAGCTTCCTCAAGAGCCTTAAAGCTGTATCCGGCTTTTTCAGCCGAAGAATTTTTATAACCGTAGAGTACAAAGTCCTGTGCTGTGTTTGAAAATGCATCTGTGCCTATTGCAGCATTTTTATTGAATATACCTACCATTCTAAGCTTACGGCATCCGTCAAATGCATTTGCCGAAACCATTGAAATGTTTTGAGAAAGTCTGACGTCAATGAGATTTACACAATCGGCAAATGCCTCCTCGCCTATTGTCAAATCCGACTTGAGCGATGTATCTTCGGATTTATTGAAGCGGGTGCGCTTCTCCCTTGCAGACGGAAGCTTTGTAGGTATTACAAGCTCGGCAGCCGAGGTACAGCCCTTAAATGCGCCTGCTCCTATTTTATCAACCGTTACAGGCACAGTGATTTTGCTTATTGATGAGCAGTTTGCAAACGTGTTTGCGGATATGCTCTTTACCTGACGAGGCAGTTTGAAATCAGTCATTGATGAGCAATCGCTGAATGCTCCCTCGCCTATCTCGGTTACAGAATCCGGCAGAGCCAGCCTGTATATGGATATACAGCCCTTGAACGCATTACTGCCTATTCTTTTTACATTAGACGATATCGTTACCTTGCTCAGCTTTTCACATCCGTTAAAAGTACCGTCAGGCACTTCATCCAAAGCGGCAGGAATATCAGCCTCTCTTAAAGAAATACAGCCTGCAAATAAATCATCGCCCACGTAAGCAACATTATCTCCGAAGGTTACACTTCTGAGCTTTGTACAATTTTTAAATACGCCGTCGCCAATATCGGTTACGGAGTTCGGTATTGAAACGGTTTCAACAGTTTCAATTCCGGCAAAGGCATTATCGTCTATGGCAACTACCCATTTGCCGTTTACCTCTTCCGGTACTTTTACATTTGAAGCTTCACTGAGCCACTTTGTTATTACAACATCGCTTTCCACTATCTCATACTTATAGTCCTGATGCTCAGGTATTACAGCTCCTCCCGCACTCTTCACATAGAATGTGGTGAGATGCGGATACGCCGTACTGGTTATATTTGATGCAGAGTACCATTTTAAGCCCGTATACTGCTCTGAGTTAGAGCCGAGGAAGCGTCCGTTGTTTTTGTCGTTTACAAGTACAAACGTGCCTGTTTCATCCGGATAGAGATATAAATCCACACCATCGTCATCGGCAAGCACAACATCGGTTGAATTGCCGGAGCCGGCAAGGTACTTGCCTGTTTCAACGTTGCGGAGCTTAAACACATTTATATCTGTTCCTGCCAATATCTCCCAAACCACCAAATCCTGCTCCGGGTATGCATAATCGCCCGATGTGGCGACCTTCTCGGTAGTCATTGTAGACTTTGTTACCGAGCCTGCCGCAGCCGGCTTGTTATCATCGGTACCGAAGGCAATAACAAGCTTTGATCCGACTGTGAGCTGTGATGCACTGTATACCTTAACAAAATTGTCGGGGTCGATAACAGTCTGCTTTTCGGCAATCGCTCTTATTATAAGGGTTCCCGTGACGGAATCTATGCTGATTGTTCCTCTGTTTGCACTTTCATCAAATTTATAACAATCAGCAGTTATATCCTTACCGCCCATTTTAACGGTGACTTCTTTTATAGCGTAACCCTCATCGGGTGTAAGCACCGTTGCATATGAGCTGTTTTTGGCAACCGAAGCCGCCTTGTTTGAGGACGTTACACCGGAAAGCGCATAGCTTACGCTGTATTTATCGGTTGAAGGAGCCGCATTGCCCCATATTATATTGATAAGATCCGGACAATCTATATATGGATTTCTATTGCCCTGCGCCTGGAATGCCACGTTGTTTCTGTTAATCTCAACAGCATCAACAGGGTCAAGATTATTCCACTTTACAAGCGTATCGTATTCGCCTACCATAACATTTCCTACTATATCGTACATGGATTCATAGTGAGTTACCATGTAGGCTATTATTCTTGCAATATCGCCCTTGTAGCTGTCATCAGGCTCAAATGCCGTTTGACCGCCTATCGGACCGATATGAGCTATCACTTCGCCGCTTGAATCTCCGTTTACATAGACGGTTTTTGTCGGCTCCGGCACTTCGCCGTAAGGCAGATTGCCTCTGGTGGAGTTATCCTTATTATAAGTAGGCCTTATATGGTGCAAGTCAGCGCCGGCTCCTGTTGTTCCGTACAAGCCGCCCGACTGCGACTGGGGCCATACGTGTTCTCTGTTCCAGTTATTGGTTGTTGTGTAATGGCTTGTATAGAAAAGCTTGAAGCCTTCGTGCGTGTCGTTCTCCGCTCTGTCGGAAAGCTTGTACCAATATGCCAGAGAATTGCTGCCTGAGCCGCTGTAGGTCGGGTGTTTTGCATCGGTACCGCTTATTGTAGTGCCAAAAGAGGTCTGCGATGATGTGCCAGTATATCCTATAAGCGCACGTAAATCTCCGAGTATACTCTCCGTATCGGTTCTGGTTGTCAAGCCTTGAAGTCCGCCGATAACATCGTAATATGTACCCTCGTAATTATATGTTATATCTATGGGTTCAGGCGGTTCGGGCTCAGGTATTTTATCGGCTGTGGCGGCAATCGTTAAATCTGCGGTAACCTCCTCAATATAAACCTCGCCCGTGCTTTGAG
>CADBRB010000099.1 GCA_902796955.1 uncultured Ruminococcus sp. | reverse complement strand
CTCCGTATGTTCCCGGCTGGGATACTCACGGTCTGCCAACAGAATTGAAGGCACGTGCTAAAGCAGGCGTTGATAATTCCTCTACAATAAGTGAAGATAAACTCAGAAAACTCTGCCGTGAGTTCACTCTCGGATATCTTGACGACCAAAGAAATCAGTTTAAAAGGCTTGGCGTTATAGGAGAATGGGATAATCCGTATATAACGCTTCAGCATGAGTTTGAAGCAAAGCAGATTGAAGTATTCTCTGAAATGGCTTGTAAAGGTTATATTTACACCGGTCTTAAGCCTGTATACTGGTGCCCTGAGTGCAAGACCGCTCTTGCCGAGGCTGAGATTGAGTACTTTGAAGATCCCTGCTATTCAATATACGTTAAATTTACCGTAACCGATGATAAGGGCATCTTCTCCGCTATGGGTGTTGACCCCTCAAAGGTTAAGTTTGTAATCTGGACAACAACCACATGGACGTTGCCTGCAAACGTTGCTATCTGCGTTGGACCGGAATTTATGTACAACATAATTAAATGCGGCGATGAATACTATGTTATGGCGCAGGAGCTTAGCGCACAGGCAATGAGTGCCGCAGGTAAGACGGACTACGAAATTGTTGGTACTGTTAAGGGCAGTGAGCTTGAATATATGAAGGTTGCACATCCGTTCCTTAATCGTGAATCGGTTGTTATAGTAGGTGACCACGTAACTCTCGAAAGCGGTACAGGCTGCGTTCATACAGCTCCGGGTCACGGCGTGGAAGACTATGATATCTGCCGCAACTACCCTGAAATTCCGATAATCGTGCCTGTAGATGCGGACGGCAAAATGACTGCCGAAGCCGGAGAAATGCTGGACGGCTTAACTACGGATGAGGCGAATAAAGTAATTGCTCAAAATCTTGAGGATACCGGCGCATTGTTCGCCATACAAAAGATTATTCACCAATATCCGCACTGCTGGAGATGTAAAAAACCTATTCTTTTCAGAGCAACTCAACAGTGGTTCTGTTCAATCGAGGACTTTAAGGATAAAGCTGTTGAAGCAATTAAGAATGTACAATGGATACCCGCATGGGGCGAGGACAGAATAACATCAATGGTAAAAGACCGTAAGGATTGGTGTATATCCCGTCAGCGTAAGTGGGGCGTTCCGATTCCGATTTTCTTCTGCAAGGATTGCGGAGAGCCATATATAGATAAAGAAACTATGCAGCACGTTGCCGATATTTTCCGTGAGGAAGGCTCAGACGCATGGTATCTAAAGAATGAAACCGAGCTTATGCCGGCAGGTGCAGCTTGTAAAAAATGCGGTTGTAAGTCGTTTATAAAAGAAAAAGACATTATGGACGTTTGGTTTGATTCAGGTGTTACACATGCCGCTGTTTGTGCGCAAAGACCCTACCTTAAGTGGCCTGCTGACTAGTACCTTGAGGGCGCTGACCAGTACAGAGGCTGGTTCCAGTCTTCACTGCTTACAAGCGTAGCAACAACAGGACAGGCTCCGTACAAAGCTGTTGTTACACATGGCTGGGTTGTTGACGGCGAAGGCAGAAAGATGTCAAAGTCACTTGGAAATGGAATTGACCCTGCTGATGTTGTGAATGAATACGGTGCTGATGTTCTCAGATTATGGGTTGCCTCCTCCGATTATCATGCCGATATCAGAATTTCAAAGGATATTTTGAAGCAACTTTCTGAATCATATAGAAAAATAAGAAATACCGCAAGATACATTTTGGGCAATTTAAACGACTTTGACCCTGATACAGACATGGTTGACGTTGATAAGCTGTTACCTATTGACAAATGGGCACTAATGAAACTTGATGAACTTAATAAGAAAGTAAGAGCAGCTTATGATGCTTTTGAGTTCCATCATGTTTATCACAGTATACACAATTTCTGCGTTGTTGATATGTCTAACTTCTATCTTGATGTATTAAAGGATAGGCTGTATACCGAAAAAGCAGACAGTGAATTAAGACGTGCCGCTCAAACGACAATCTATAAGATTTTGGATAGTATGACACGCCTTATCTCCCCCATTTTGGCATATACATCAGATGAGATTTGGAAGTTTATGAAGCACGGTTCTAACTGCGATTCAGAGTGCGTATTATTCAACGATATGCCGGAGCTTGTCGGAATTGACCTCGGTACAGAATTTGAAGCGAAATGGGATAAAATCCATGAGCTTAGAGATACTGTCAAGAAATCTCTTGAGGTTGCCGTTAAGGATAAGGTTATACGCTCTTCGCTTGAGGCTAAGGTAACTCTCACGGCGGCAGGCGCTGAGTATAACTTCCTAAAGGATGCCGAGCCTGAGCTTAAAGCCGCATTTATAGTTTCAGACGTTGAGATACTCAGCGATGATGAACTTAGTGAGCTTAAAGTTGAAGTTGCTCATGCAGAGGGTGAAAAGTGCGAGCGTTGCTGGTGCTTTAGTAAATATGTTGGTACAGATAAGGTTCATCCTACTCTTTGTAAACGTTGTGCCGAGTTGCTTAAATAAAAATAATTTATAAACTACAAAAAAGTGAGCGTACAATTTGTATGCTCACTTGGTTTTTTTAAAGTGATTTTACGCAGATATCTTGAAAAAAGAAGAAATCTATAGTATAATTAAAAAAAGAAGAAAAGAGGGATAATATGGAGAAAAAGTTTATAAAAGTTGTAGTTACTATTACTGTAATTATATCCTTGATTGCTGTTTCATTCTCTCTATATGTACTTATTCACCGCTTGCGTAACAATACACCCTCTGAGGAAACAGCACAATCCTCGCAAATCATTCGATATCTTGATTATGACGCTCCATACTATAGCAACTATATATAGTCTAAGTTTTCTCTCTGTTCCGAGTGAACTGTAGCAAATACAAAAAACCTCTTCTCTCAAAAAGGAAAAAATTTTGGCGGTCTGCTTAGCAGACCGCCTCATTTATTGAATATATAATATATGAAATATCGTCAATCATCTCGATGTGCTGCCGCACGCACCTGTTCGAGCATCATATCCTTGACCTTCATCAATCGAATCTGAGTGCTTCTCTCATTCTCGTCAAGCTTCATAGTAATAAACTTAATGCCCTCCTGAGTTTCAGGAATAACAACATGCTCAAGCGCATTAACTCTGCGTCGTGTTTTCTCGATTTCACTTGCCATGAGCTGACAGGATTTTTCACACTCTGCAAGCTTAAGCATATCCGGCAAAACATCTGACAACGATTTTACGGCATCGTCTAAATCAGCCGAAGTAAACGCAAATCCGTATGAATATATATCGTTACTGTCCGGAGTACGTGTTTTTGTTTCAAACACAGGAATACCAACGCTCATTACATTTTTAGATGAAACCTCTATAGAAACCTCTTGCTTTGGCGCAAGCAATGCGGCATTAAGCACCGGCTTTGACATTGCGGCATTTGCAAGCACGAAGTTTTTGTTGGCGGCGGCTATTCCCTGCTCAACACGTTTTCTAAGCGCCATATTTTCACGAACCTTTTCAAGAAAGATTCTCATCAATTCATCACGCTTATCCTTCAAAAGCTTATGGCCTCTTTGTGCGGTTATAAGCTTTTTTTTGAGCCTTGTAAGCTCCATGCGTGTAGGATTTATTTGTTTAGATGACAACGCCCGTCACCCCTTACTGTTTTCCGTAATACTCATCAAGATACTCGTCCTTGATACGTTTCAATTCGCTTCTCGGCAAGATTGAAAGCAATTTCCAACCTATATCGAGGGTTTCTTCGATTGACCTGTTCGTAAAGAAGCCCTGAGAAACATATTCCTGTTCAAAGGCTTCAGCAAATTTAGCATATAGCTTATCTATATCGGTAAGTGCCGCCTCGCCTAAAATGACCATGAGCTCCTTAGCTTCTTTACCTCTTGCATAAGCCGAGAAAAGCTGGTTCATTGTGTTGGCATGGTCTGCTCTTGTTTTTCCTTCGCCTATTCCCTT
>CADBRB010000098.1 GCA_902796955.1 uncultured Ruminococcus sp. | reverse complement strand
TACTTAAAATCAGTATAAACTAACTCTGTGCCTGTGTGCGCTTGCGCTCGTAGGCACAGCAGCGGAGAAACTCAGCAATAACACAAAAGCTCCGTACCATAGCCCATGATACGAAGCTTTTTATAATGTAATTTTCACTGGAACAGCGGAAAACTCTCCGCTACCGCATACGGTACAATACCGTACCACTCAGGTCTGTACTGCGCTATTATCACAAAATAGATTATGGTAAATCCAACTATCAGCCATGAGGTAAATCCCTTTTCTTCATTTGACTTTATAAGCGAATGTCCGTACGGTATCCACAAAATCGTAAATATAGAGAAACAGGTTTTCAATCTATTAAAAATCGTCATTTGTATAACACAAAAGGAGAACACAGTGTACAGTGCCATACAGTATGCGGCAAGATCTATATGCTCTACGGAGGAGAAGGCAATTTCATCCTTTTTGCCGATAAGCTCCTCACTTCTGCGCACAACATAAGACTTTTTCCTTTTGTTATAGATATACGCAATACCAAAAAGAAAAACCACCATTGCAACCGAAGCGTTCAAAACCGCCGCAAAATAGTTCGAGTCCGCAAACTCCGACGTTCCGTAACCGGCATACTGGGTAAAAATCAAGGTAAAAAAATTAAATATGGATCTACCGAATATGAATCCCACTCCGCACATTGCCAAAGATATAAAAAACGATTTCATCGTAAACTGCACTTTTCTAAATAAAATCAGTATCAAAAAGATGTATGCTACCGTATGGAACTGTGCCGCTATAAGCACAAGCAAAACATATATTCCAATCTTATTTTTCTTTAAAAACTCAAAAGCATACAAAAAAATCGCTATAGCAAGCGCCTCACGCATAACATTCATATGCATGGCATACTCATTCAGAGTTATATACAGTATTGTACTCATTGCCACATTTGTAGAATTTCTGTAGATAAAAACCGCCACCGACGATAAAATAAACAAGCTGGAAACGATTATCAAAAGCTGACTGTCATCAGATAAAAACGACAAAATCCTGTTAAGCAGAACAAAACCGAATTCAAACCTGTCCAATGCCATAACGTCAGACATCGTATATCCGTCTGCAAAATACTTAAATGCCGTCGTATGCAGTGCGGTATCGCTTCCTACAGTTTCCGCTCTTATACACGATATAAAAATAAGCGGTACAAAAGTAATAAACAAGTACGTCCTTTTTATGGTTGGGTGGCTGTCGCTCTTAATAAAAACCGAACCGATAAGCGCAATAGCCAATATAACAATATAAATAATCATATCAATCAAGCCCGCACCTAATGCGGAGGGGTCAGCCTTCACCTACCCTTATTTTTACTTCTCAATAGCTTTTTATAAACAAAATCTCTCATAAAATTCGGCATCAAACACACAACGCAATGTGCGCCGGCACTCACAAAATAGTCCTTAAATGAATAAAATCCGCTTTTATACTGTTCTCTTTTAAAACGTAAAACCTTTTTCAAATACTTTACTCCGCCTCTGCGCCTGTAAAAATCATCATTTACACGCATATACACAAGCGGTTTATCAATATTCTTGCATTCATACCCGTTTTTAATCATTCTTATCCAAAGGTCGTAATCCTCAAAATACGGATAATCCCTGTAATTACCCGCCGCTGTCACGGCAGATTTTCTGTACATGACCGACGGATGTGCAAACGGACATCTTTTTCTTGCAAATTCTTTTATATCTGCATTTGAACACGGCAGCTTCCTCAAAGCAATAATATTATCTGTGCCGCCGCAAAACTCATTTACCCATGAGCCCACTATCATAAGGCTCTCATCACTTTCAAGCTCAATAAGCTCCTCAAAGCACCTTGTCGGCAGCGATATATCGTCGGAATCCATTCTTGCGATGATTTCATTTTTACAAGCCATAACACCTGTAAGCAATGCAGGCCCAAGTCCCTTGTTTTCCGGCAGGGCAACTATTCTAAACAGTTCCGGATATTTCTCCGTATATCTGTCTATAACGTTGTTTAGCGCCTCTGTAAGCTCGCCGTCCTTAACAATTACAAACTCATCGGGAGGCACTGTCTGCTTAATCATACTATTTATAGCTTCATCAAACCAATCGGGCTGTTCCTTGTAGTAAACAGACATCAAAACACTGTATTTTTCCATCGCTTAACCGCCCTTAAACAATCTGCCGAATGTTTTAAATATGATTTTCAAATCAAAACCGACGCTTCTCTTATATATGTAAGTCAATTCCATTTTTTGTCTGGCGCAATTCTCATACAGAGCGTCATTACGTGCATATGCCTGCCAATATCCGGTCAATCCCGGTTTCGCACTCAAAAAAATATCGAGCGTATCGCCGTACTTTTGCAGTTCCTTCTCAACTATCGGACGAGGCCCTACAAGAGAAAGCTGACCGAACAGTATATTTAAAAACTGCGGCAGTTCGTCAATGCTTGTACGCCTGATAAACCTGCCGATAGAGGTTACTCTCGGATCATTCTCCAGTTTAAACTCCCTGTGGTACTCCTCCAACTGTTCAAGAGTCAAATGCTTCGCCAAATCATCGGCATTCTTTTTCATACTTCTGAACTTAAAAATCTTTATATGTCTGCCGTTTTGCCCTACTCTGTCCTGCATATAAATAGGCGAACCGAAATCAGAGAAAAAAATGCAAATTGAAGTCACCAATATTATCGGAGAAAACAATAATAACGCAAAAAGCGAAAAAACTATGTCAAAAATACGCTTAGCAATCAAGTAAAAAGCAGAAACCTTTTTCGGTTCTCCCCAGCTTTCAATATCTTTTCTTGTCAAGACGGTACAGTTATATACTTTTTCATCGGTCAATGTCATAAATCTTTGTACCCTCCTCACAAAAAACTGAGCAAATTCAAGCAGAAAAGCATTTTGCAATCCCGAT
>CADBRB010000097.1 GCA_902796955.1 uncultured Ruminococcus sp. | reverse complement strand
ATTATTCACTATTCATTATTTATTGAGCCCCTGTACGTTAGTACAGGGGCGTTTCTGGTGACCCGGACGAGAATCGAACTCGTGTTACCGCCGTGAAAGGGCGGTGTCTTAACCGCTTGACCACCGGGCCGCTTGGTAGCGGCAATTGGACTTGAACCAACGACACTTCGGGTATGAACCGAATGCTCTAGCCAACTGAGCTATGCCGCCAAATCAAACACTTGAACATCAAGCATTTAGTATTATACTACGTGGTGCTGAAAATGTCAAGAGTTTTTTATAAATTATTGTAACACAGATTACACAAGTTTATTTTTAGCGGAATTGACGGCATTATTACATTGTTATTTCTTGGTTTTTATCTTACCCACATCGAAAAGTATATTTTTACTGCGCTTGGTAGTAAAATACGTCATAACAACAAATACGGCGCAGGCTATTATAACAAGTCCGCCTATAAGATATATAAGCCAGCTTACGCTTTGACTTTGTATATACGGAGCAGACGATCCGCTGATATCCGAAGCACTGTACTCATACGGATTATACGATGCCTCGGAGATATCCTTATAGTTTATTTTTTTGAGATCACAATAGTTTTGCGTATAAGAATTTTTATAGCAGTATACAGTTACGTTGTCACAGTCTGCAAAGCACATATTGCCTATTTCCGTCACACTTTCGGGTATAAACACGCTGTTAAGCCTGCGGCAGCCCTCAAAGCAGCTTTCCCCTATGCGCCTTGTACCGTCAGGTATAACTACAGAGGACAGAGATACACAGGATGCAAACGCTTTATTGCCTATCGTTTCAAGGCTGTAAGGAAGAGTTACCTCGCTGAGTGAGGTATTATCCTCAAACGCTTTTAAACCGATGTTTTTAACGGTATCGGGAATAAAAACGATGGTTATTTCATGCATACCAAAGAAAGTTCTGTCACCTATAGAGGTTACTACCTGGCCGCCGAGGTTATCCGGTATGGCAACATATCCGCCGCCGCCCTTGTATTCGATGATTTCCACTTCGGCGGTATCGCTCATCAAGCGGTACGAAAAATCGGAGCTGACGTTTCCCGCAGACTCGGCATACACTGTGGCACAGCATGAGCAGATTACAAGTATGCACAATATTATGTTTAGGATAAACAGCCTTGTTCTGCCCATGTTCAACCCTCCTCAGTTAATTTGCAAAAGTTTATCTGCACATCGTAATGCCTGTGGCAATTACGGTTGAGGCTTATTCTCAACAGGCTTGTTGTGATGTTCCGGCGCAGAGGCCGTAGCAACAGGAGCCGTGCGCACTTCATCAGGCTTTTTTACCTGAGCAACCGCCGGTTGTACTGCCGGCTTATTCTCGCTTTTTACAGTGCTTTCGGCAAGGATTCTCATAGCGGGAACAGGTGATGCCGAAGGCTGAGGTTTATTGAATTTTGCGGTGTTTATCGATGATAAAAGATTTATTGTATTTTCATAGCTGACCTTTAATGACCTAAAGTATTCTTCAAGCTTTATGACGCTTTGACCGAAAATAACGGCTTTTTTACGGTCATCAGAGGTTTGCAGATACTCCTGATATGTAATAAATGTATCGTCCAGTACGGCATAAAAGCTTTCTATCTCCGTATCTCCAAAGCCGTTTTCTTTTTTATAGTCGGATATTCTGCTCTTCATGCTGCCGTACTCCAAAAATGCCGGGAATACAAGGAACGAAGATTTAAAGTTCTTTATCAACGTTGTAAAGTCGTTTAATATTGCGGGATTAGATGTGACATAGTGAGTGTCCGTACCGTCCCTGAAGATTTTAGCCGCACCTAAAAAGGATTGGAGCATAGATGTAATGTTCTCGTTGTAATCGCGTGCAAATTGAAGCAGCGGCTCTATTTTTACCTCAAACGAATTGAGCTCCTTGAGAACAAATTGATAGTAGTTTTTTATTTGTTGAGATTCCATGATTATCACTCAGGCACACAAAGCAACTTGCCTGTTTTAAATGTGCCTTTCCCCTTCCCTTTGTTTTATAAGACTTAGGCTTTAAAGCTTAAGCTTACAGGGTACATCATACTAAAAAGTACCCTATTTAATTAGTATACCTGTATTTTTTCAATATGTCAACAAAAGTTAAAAAATACTGTCGTTTTTTATGTGAAATTTACTGATTTTTTGTGCAAATTAGTTATAAAAAACATGGTAAATGTTTTATGCCTGATTTTGCACAAAGAATTACCCGTAAATTTTCAGGCAAACAGTGTTATGTCTGCTCAAAATTAAATATCGCTCTCACCTGTATGCACGCACTGCATACCGTTTATCTCAGATAAAAGCGTGAGGTAAGTCATAAATTTTATTAGTTTTTGAGATAAATTCACTAAAACCCAAAAAGTGATTGTAAAATTTAATTAGATATGTTATAGTATAATAGCTTGTTATACGCTGATAAGGGCAATACACGGCGCAGATTAACGATATCGGTCACAACCTATTCTGTTTAATCAAAATGTTAAAAAGGTGGTTATAAGTTAAATGAAAGCTAACGCAAAAAAACGCATTAACGGTAATTTAATTTTTAATATAGCTGTGTTTATTTTAAGCGTGGGACTTATAGCGTATTTTGTTTTTTCAAAAGACGGACTAAGGGACTTTATGCACACGGCAAGGCACGTGAGTATGTTTTGGCTTTCAATGGCACTGTTCCTTCAGCTGTTCAATGTGTTTATAGATATCCTGCTTGTTTATATGTTCATTAGGCAGAGGTACAAAGACTTTACTTTCCGTGAGGCTATAAAGGTAGGCATGGTCGGTGCATTTTTCAGTGCCGTCACGCCTGCATCTACCGGCGGTCAGCCCATGCAGGTATATTTAATGTCAAAGATGAACATTGACGTCGGATTTTCCACATCGGTGCTGGTACAGAAATTTCTTATATTCTTAAGCACAAGCTTTGTAAGCAGTATATTTATAATCTTAATAAAATTTAAAATGTTTACACAGGCGATAGATTCATTTTTGATGTGGATATTTGTGGCGGCAGGTTTTATCTCCCAGCTGGTGGTAGTGTCGGCGGTAGTGGTGGCTACGGTCAATCAAAGCCTTACCAACAGATTCATAATGTTTATAGCAAAATGTCTGAGTAAAATAAGAATAGTAAAAAATGTAGATAAGAAAAAGGACGGTATTCTTGCACAGCTTGACGCATTCCACAGTGCCAATAAGAATTTGTATAAACAGCCCAAACTGGTAGTAGTATCATATATTTTGGTAGTCATACAGGTAACTGCGATATATTCGGTTGTTTATTGTATATACAGAAGCTTCGGTTTGCACGGAGCAAGCCTGTTTGATATGATATCCGCACAGGCTATTGTCAATTTGGTAAGCGCAATGATGCCTCTTCCGGGAGCATCGGGAGCGGCGGAGCTGAGCTTTGCAATGTTCTTTGCAATGTTCTTCAGGCCGGAAATCATCAAGCCTGTAATTCTTCTTTGGAGATTTATAACGTATTATGCAATGATAGTGATAACTGCGCCGTTCTCGTTCCTTACAAAGGGAGCTAAAAAAGCGCAAGACGAAATTATTACCGAGGTATTACAATATGAAAACAGCAGTGAGTGTAATAGTTCCGATATATAATGTTGAGGAGTATTTAGCCCGATGCCTTGACTCAATAGCGGCGCAGAGCTTTAAAGATTTTGAGGTTGTTATGGTTGATGATTATTCAACCGATAACAGCCGTAAAATTGCCGAAGAATACTGCACAAAGTACGATAATTTTCTTCTGTATAACAGCGCACATAAAGGCGTAGCCAATGCCCGCAACACAGGTGTGGAAAAGGCAAACGGAGAATATATAGCTTTTGTTGACAGCGATGATTTTGTAGAGCCGGACTATTTAAAAGAGCTTTACTTGACCGCCGTAAACAACAATGCGGATATATCCACCTGTAATTACGCAAAGTATTATCAGAAAAATGGCAGATATCATGTAATAATGCTTCGCAAACCGTTTGAAAAGGTGTACACAAACAAAAAATTTACAAGAATGAATCTAAACGACATACGTGTGCGCTCTTATCTTTGGAACAAACTCTGGAGGAGGTCGCTGTTTACAGATAACGGCATACGCTTTAACGATATCTATTTTGAGGATATAGCCATATGCCCACAGCTAATGCACAGTGCCAACAAAGTAGCCGTAACCGGACGATGCCTGTACAACTATACACAGCGAAGCGGCAGTATTATGTCCAGTGCCATGTTTGAGAAAATAACGGGCTATACATACACCCTTGCGCTTATGCGCAACTTTTTTGAAAGACACGGCTGTTACGGTGACTACAAGCGCATCTTCTGGAAGCTGTGCATATGCGTATCGTTTGCGAATTTGTACAATGTTACAAAGGTGCATATAAAGAATCACAGCATAAAAAACTACTTTACGCATATAAAAGTATCTTTTATCGGCCCGTTATATTACAGGCGGCGCAAATTTACCGCAACAGACGGTGACCCTGAGATGAAATTTGTTCTCAAGGATTGATAAACATAAAAATGAGGGCGGTTTCCTGTTTGGAAGCCGCCCTGCTATTTATTTATTATCTTTATCTTTCGGCTTTTTCCGCCTATAAATAAAGCGATGATAGAACATATAAGACCCAACGCACCAAAATACAATCCAACCGCTATTGCAAAACAAGCTAATAAAACTCCCACAAGCAAAAGATTGATTGCAATAATGATAATTTTAGTGAAATGTTCATAATAGCACATCAATCCTTTGTAAAAAAGCCTATAAAAGCAAAAATTAAACCCAATATTATACTCATAAAAGGAAGTATAAATCCAACTACAGTTACAATCGGATTGTAACCTCCTCCGTCAAGAATATAACTTATTGAAATTAATATACCTAATGTACCTGCAGAAAAAATGCATTTGCTAAGTTCAAAAAATTTTGCTGACCTTTTCATAGTATAACTCCTCCTTCAAGTTAATGGGTAAAAGTAGACTTCCTTTCTAATAAATCTATTTGTT
>CADBRB010000096.1 GCA_902796955.1 uncultured Ruminococcus sp. | reverse complement strand
TCGGTCACTGGTCTGTATGGACAAAAACCGCCGTTGAAATTTTTGAAAAGCTGAAAAAGGCTGCCGAGGGCAGGACTGTAAGCTATGATATTTTAGAGCTTGCAAATGAAGTTACAGATACAAACGCGGCATTTTTCGATACAGCGAATAACTTCAGGGGCTGCATAGCCGGTCTGCATGAGGTGCTCCGCCGTCAGGGATTGTTTGACGGTATATGGTGTCTCGATCCGGAGGAAAAGCTCTCACCCGGTCAGGCAGAGGAGATAGACAGAGTGTACAGAATGTATCCGCATCTGAATGATGACGGGTTTGTACGTGCAAATCTTTCTAAATGGCTTGCTGATTAAACATTTTATTGTTACAATACCAAAAAGAAGGGCAAACTGTGTATTACAGTTTGCCTTTCTTTTTGGTATGCTCTTATAATTATTCTTCAACCGGAGCGCCTACAGGGCATGTACCCGCGCAAGCACCGCAGCTGAGACATGAATCAGCGTCTATTACATACTTGGAATCGCCTTCGCTTATGCAGCTGACAGGACAGGCGTCCGCGCAGGCACCGCAGCTGATGCAGTCATCTGTGATCTTGTAAGCCATGTGTTGCACCTCCTATTATAAAAACTTCATATAAACATTAGGTTTCCCGTAATGATCAATGTATAAAGACATTATAGCACAAAATATCGTATTATTCAAGTCCTTTTAGAATTTCTTCATCTATTTTATCTATTTGATTTTTTACCGACGCGCTTTTCAGCACCTTGAGATCGCGCACATCGTATTCAACAAGCGAATCTCCGGATTCGGGACGGACTTTTACCTTCCCTTTAAGCATACTTACAAATTCGACGGTACCTTTACCGCCGGGCGTAGATACAAGGTCGCCTTCGTGAGGTGTTATTTTTATAAGCTCGTCATATACGTTCTGTTCGTATTTGAGACAGCACATCAGTCTGCCGCATGCTCCGGATATTTTTCCGGGGTTGAGCGAAAGCCCCTGCTCCTTGGCCATTTTTATAGAGACGGGAACAAATTCACCTAAAAAACCGTGACAGCAGATAGTTCTGCCGCACACACCAATGCTTCCCATTATCTTGGATTCGTCACGTACACCTATCTGCCGCAGCTCGATACGCATTTTGAATATTGTGGCAAGATCTTTTACGAGATCACGGAAATCCACTCTGCCATCAGCAGTAAAGTAAAACAGGACTTTGTTGCCGTCAAATGTAAACTCGACGTCAACAAGGTTCATCTCAAGCTTATGCTCCGCTATCTTGCGGCGGCAAATTTCCATTGCTTCTTCTATACGAGCCGAGTTGCGGCGCTGCTTTTCCTTATCCTCATCTGTCGCTATACGCATTATAGGCTTGAGCGGTTTTGATATTTCCGAGTCGTCTATATCACGTGGGGCTATAACTATAGTGCCGAATTCAACACCGCGTACCGTTTCAACTATAACGCTGTCACCGACCTTAAGATCAAACCGCAACGGATCGAAATAATATATTTTACCTACAGGTTTAAACCTGACGCCTGTTATTTTTGTCATTATATGAGCCTTTCCGCCCACGTTTATTTATATGTATCAAGCCGCGCCTCGGGTAGTGGGCATATTGCTGGCGCGGAGGACATACAGCAGTTCAGTCAATGCCGGAAAGCTTTGAGAGCGCGTCTCTCAATTCACGGTCCGCTTCTACTATTGCGGCCATCCGGTCATTGCCGTTCATGAAAAGTATATACAGCACACCGGAGCGTTTTATTATAAAGCGGCTGAAGTTGTATGTTACTTTTGCCTTTGGCTTTTTGTGTGTTATTTTTATTATATCGTCTTTTGTAAGCTCCGCTTCTTTATTGCGCGCGCCTATCTGCCTGTTTACACGTATGGCACTGTCTGTTACGGTGTAAGTATACACTGCTCCGTAGCGAACAAGAACAAAATAGCCGTAAACGCAAAAAAGCAAAAGACCGGATATATCACCGATAAGGCTGTTTTTAAATATGCCGCCCAGCACAGACGCGATAACAACTATCAGACATACAATGCATACGGCAAGAAAAAATTCTCTTTTCCCGGCGCTTTTCTTTTGTGTAATCATTTATAAATC
>CADBRB010000095.1 GCA_902796955.1 uncultured Ruminococcus sp. | reverse complement strand
TTTATAGCCGAGGGCGGTTTTGCCAAAAACGCTGGTGCGTCCGAAGTGCCGGAAAACGGTGATGTCATAGAATTAGAGTTAAATAACCGTCTTGCGACTGTCGGTATAGCTGTTACTAAGGAATGGACCGGAAAATTCATTGATATTCCAAATAAAACAGCGGAGTTTACGATATACAGGAACGGTACGGTGTACCGTGACTTCAACGGTCGTCTTGTTACGCTTACATTACCTACCGCAGGCGGCTCATGGACAAGCACTATATCAGGATTGCCAAAGAATGACGAGCATGGCAATCCGATAACGTGGTCAGTAGCTGAAAGTAAGGTTACATTTAAGGAGGATGAATCGGTTACGGAGCTTATCGGCAACGATATTTCCACATACTTTAGTTTTGTTGCAACCTCCAACGGTGAAACTGTTCCCGTTGAACAGGGCAGGGCAGATGTAACGTTTGTAAGCAATGTAGGAGACCTGACATACAGGAATGTTGTTAATGAAACAAAGACGGTTAAGCTTAAAAAGCAGTGGACTGATGCGGCATATACCTCGCACGACTCCGATACGATTTATTTTGACCTTTACCGCACGGTAGAAGATTATACACAGAGCAAGATTCGTAAAACGATTCCTGTATTTGGTATGAATGACTCAAACGACACTGAATTTACCATGCTGACAAATAAAATCACAGTGGGTAATAACGATATACTTCAGGTCAAGGTTGCATCAAGAAAAATAGAGAGTAACGGAACATACAGATATGATTTAGTGGGGCTGTATAAGAATACCCACTATAAGGACGAAGACGCATATAAGCCGACCGGTATTGTTAATCAGGACGGAAATCAACCTGTTAGCGATAACGACAGACCTGCTATGTTTGGTTATTCATCTTGGGGTACAACAGATACGGAAATCTATATAAAATACAAAATTTCTGATATTTCCGGCATAACTCAGTTCTTTGTAAGGAACTGGACCGGCGCAGAAATAACCGTTACCAACTTAACTCTTGAGGAGGAGCTTGCCAACGAGGGCAGAGTTACAAGAGATGCTCTGTTAAGGTTTATTGACAAGGGCTATGCTTCACTTGTTAAATCAAACGTACCCTTTAAAAAGACTTCAACCCCCGGCGAGGAGTGGACTTACACCGCCGAATTGCCGAAGTATACGCCTGACGGTACAGCTGAATATAATTATTTCATTGTAGAATATCCTGTTGACGGATACAAGGACAGCTACAAAAAAGAGGACGGAGATGAGTTTACAATCAAAAACTCATTGCCTGATAATGAGGTGACCTCATTTACCTTCCATAAGCTTTGGCTTGATGCAGATACGCTTAAAAATGAAATGCTCAACTGGAAACAGCCCATAAACGTTGAGCTCTTTGACGGCGATGAAAGCATAGGCGTATACAGGCTTGAACTTGTATCTGACAGAGTCAGAGCTGTTACCGTTACAGGCAACAGCTACGATATAGTTTCCGGCAAGACCGGGTGCGACTATTACTTTACCATAAATGACCTGCCAAAGGGCGGCAACTATTCTATTAAAGAAATTGCATCGCACAACACCGAATGTGATATATATTACGGAAAAATGGTAGGTAAGAATATCAATGCTGATTTGGACGCAGAAAGCGCAACTTCCGATCATCCGTACATTATAAACAGGCTGCTTCCCAAGCATGAAATGCCGTCTGTAGGCGGTGCGGGAAGATACGCAATAATGTGTTTGGGAGCGTTACTGAGTGCTTTTGCAATTTGTTTGATTTTAAAAAAGAGGTTAAGAAGTAAGACATAATGGCTTTACAGAATAAGCATATTTAATAAAAGGTGCTGTTGCAAATCTGCGACAGCATCTTTTTTGTTTTATAAGCACTTGACAAATACGGTATGGGGGTATATAATAAAAACAGTTGAATACCCCTACCGGGTATAAATGATATATAGGGCGTGATAACCGTGAACGATAAAGAAATAAAAGCAGAGCAAAAAGAATGTTGTTGTGGCTGTAAGACAAAAGAACGCAGTGAGAAAGAATACAAGGATTTGATAAACAGACTAAATCGTATTGAGGGTCAGGTGCGCGGCATTAGGGGGATGATTGAAAAGAGCGCATATTGCCCGGATATACTTGTTCAGGTGGCGGCTGTAAACGCTGCATTGAACAGCTTTAACAAGGTACTGCTTTCCAATCATATACGCACCTGTGTTGCCGATGATATACGTGACGGTAAGGACGAAACGATTGACGAGCTTGTTAAAACCCTGCAAAAGCTCATGAAGTAGCAGGTATACAGTACACTGGTTTTTGTGTTGCGGTGAATTAGTATAAGATTTGTTATATTAAAACGGAGGTAATGGAATTGCAACAGTATGATGTTAAGGGTATGAGCTGTGCGGCGTGCAGTGCAAGAGTTGAAAAAGCTGTGGATAAGGTACAGGGCGTTACATCATGTGCAGTAAGCCTGCTTACAAACTCAATGGGTGTTGAAGGTACGGCACAGCCAGATGAGATAATCGCCGCTGTGCAGGCAGCGGGCTATGATGCAAGCATAAAGGGCGGTCAGCCTCAGGATAAGACCGGTACAAAGCCTGCCCCTGTTAAGAACAGCGAGTTTACGGGTTTGAAAAAAAGATTGCTCTGGTCTGTTGGCTTTTTGATAATTTTAATGTATTTTTCTATGGGTCATATGATGTGGGGCTTCCCTATACCGGCAATGCTCGAAGGCAACCATGCCGCAATGGGGCTTATACAGCTCTTGCTTGCGGCGATAATTATGGTGATAAACCAGAGATTTTTTATAAGTGGATTTAAAAGTCTGAGTCACGGTGCGCCGAATATGGATACGCTTGTGGCACTCGGCTCGGCTTCGTCATTTGTGTGGAGCGTTTATGCGCTGTTTGCGGTAACTGACGCTCAGCTCAGAGGTGACGCTCAGGCGGCGTCGGCATATATGCATGAGTTTTATTTTGAATCCGCCGCAATGATACTTGCACTTATAACAGTGGGTAAAATGCTGGAGGCACACAGCAAGGGTAAGACGACCGATGCGCTGAATAAGCTGATAAAGCTTGCACCGCAGACGGCGAATATAGTTCGTGACGGAATAGAAGTCGAAGTCCCGATAGATGATGTGCAGGTTGGAGATATATTCAATGTGCGCCCCGGAGAGAGTGTGCCGGTTGACGGCATTGTGCTTGACGGTACAAGTGCGATAAATGAATCCGCATTGACAGGTGAAAGCATACCTGTTGATAAGTCGGCCGGTGACAGAGTTTCCGCCGCTACGGTGAATCAATCGGGCTTTTTACAATGCAGGGCTGTTCGAGTAGGGCAGGATACAACTCTATCTCAGATTATAAAAACTGTAAGCGATGCGGCGGCTACAAAAGCACCCATTGCAAAGCTTGCAGATAAGGTATCGGGAATTTTTGTGCCGGTTGTAATAGGAATAGCATTGCTTACACTGGCAGTTTGGCTTGTGGCCGGTAAAGAGTTTTCGTATGCGCTTGCAAGGGGCATATCCGTACTGGTGATTAGCTGTCCGTGCGCACTCGGACTTGCTACGCCTGTGGCGATAATGGTAGGAAACGGTATGGGCGCAAAAAACGGTATTCTATTCAAGACTGCGGCGGCGCTTGAAAATGCCGGAAGAGTAGAGATAATCGCACTTGATAAAACCGGAACCGTTACAAGCGGAGAGCCTGCCGTTACAGATGTAATCACAACAGAGGGAGTGACCGAAAATGAATTGCTTTCGCTTGCCGCTTCGCTTGAAAGTAAAAGCGAACACCCGCTTGCGCACGCCGTTATGAAATACGCAAACTCAGCAGATGTACCCATTACTCAGGTTAAGAGCTTTACTGCTGTAGCCGGCAACGGGCTTACCGCAGAGTATAACGGCAAGCTTTTAAAGGGCGGAAGCATGAAATATATAAGCACCTCCGCCAAAATTCCGGAAGTGCTTGCCGCAAAAGCCGACGAGCTTGCAGGACAGGGGAAAACTCTGTTATTCTTTGCGGAGGATGATGCGGTATACGGTTTAATAGCCGTTGCAGATACAGTTAAAAAAGACAGCGCACAGGCTGTGCAGGAGCTAAAAAACATGGGCATACATGTTGTCATGCTCACGGGTGATAATGAAAAGACGGCAAACGCTGTAGGCAAAAGCATAGGCGCAGATGAGATAATTGCCGAGGTTCTTCCCAATGGAAAGGACGATGTTATAAAAGAGCTTAAAAAGAAGGGAAGAGTCGCTATGGTGGGCGACGGAATAAACGATGCCCCCGCACTTACCCGTGCCGATATAGGCATAGCAATCGGAGCAGGAACGGACGTAGCCATAGACGCCGCCGATGTTGTGCTTATGAACAGCAGGCTCAGCGATGTGCCTGCCGCAATACGGCTCAGCAGGGCAACGCTCAGAAATATACGGCAAAACCTGTTTTGGGCATTTTTCTATAATATAATAGGAATACCGCTTGCCGCTGGAGTATGGATTCCGATTTTCGGCTGGAAATTAAGCCCGATGTTCGGTGCGGCGGCAATGAGCCTTTCAAGCTTCTGTGTGGTTTCAAACGCACTAAGGCTGAATCTGTTCGATGTTCACAGCACCAAGCACGATAGAAGATACAACTCAAAATTGAGTTCAGACCATAATCAAACCGACATAACTCCGACCAAGTCGGATAATATAAATAACACTGAAAATATCAAGGAGGAAACGACTATGACAAAAACAATGAAAATAGAGGGCATGATGTGTATGCATTGTGAGGCTCGTGTAAAGAAAGCTCTTGAGGCAATGCCGCAGGTGGAGAGTGCAGAAGTAAGCCACGAAAAAGGCACGGCTGTTGTAACTCTCAAAGAGGCAGTTGCAGACGCCGAGCTGAAAAGCGCAGTTGAAGCGCAGGATTATAAAGTGATATCTGTTGAATGATAAAAAACGGGTGCTTGATTAATCAAGTGCCTGTTTTTTTATAAATTCAGTGTAAACGACTTGCATTTTACGGCGGAATGTGCTAAAATATAATAAATAAAGGGAATGATGTTCTCCCGTGGGCTTGCCCAAAACCGCTTGTTAGCTGATGACGTCTGCGTGCTTACGCTGATGTTGTCGGCTTTTTTATTTCTAAGGAGGAATTATAATGTTGTTGAGTGTTGCGCTGATTTTTGCGGTAGGGTTATCGCTTGGGTGGCTGTGTAAAAAGATAAATTTTCCGAGTCTGTTCGGGATGATAATAGGCGGCGTTCTAATCGGACCGTATGTGCTTGATTTGCTTGACGGCGGCATTTTGGCGATATCGTCCGACATACGCCGTGCTGCACTCATTGTGATACTGATACGTGCAGGCTTGAAGCTTAACTTATCCGACCTCAAAAAGGTTGGCAGACCTGCAGTGCTGATGTGCTTTTTGCCTGCGTGCTTTGAGATAGCCGCAATGGTGCTGTTTGCTCCGCACCTGCTCGGAATTTCCACCGTTGATGCGGCGATAATGGGTGCAGTGGTCGGTGCGGTTTCGCCTGCGGTGATTGTACCGAGAATGATAAAATTGATTGACGAGGGCAGAGGGGCTAAAAAAGCGATACCGCAGATGATACTTGCGGGTGCTTCTGTTGACGATGTGTTTGTGATTGTCCTGTTCACCACATTTACGGGGCTTGCACAGAGCGGAAGCATTTCGTTTAAAAGCCTGATAAATATACCTATGTCGATATTACTCGGCGCAATAGTCGGCTTTGCGGTTGGTTATCTTCTTTCGGTTTGGTTCGGCAGAATAACCGTTAATCCGCTTGTCGGCATGATTATCGTACTCTCTGCTTCGTTGTTACTTTCCTCATTTGAGAGCAAATTCGGAGAAATCGTGCCGTTTGCCTCAATGATAGCTGTAATGAGCGCAGGCATGGCGATAAAGCGCAAAGCCCCGAAAACAGCGGCAAAGCTTGCGGAGAAATTCAGTTCAATGTGGGTGATTGCGGAGATTTTTCTGTTTGTGCTTGTGGGTGCATCGGTTTCAATATACAGTGCGGCGAATGCGGGCATTACGGTCATTTTGCTGTTGCTTGCAGTCTTGCTTTTCAGAATGGCGGGTGTGTTCGTATGCCTGCTGTTTACAAAGCTTAATATGCGTGAGCGTATTTTCTGCATGATTGCCTACACTCCCAAAGCCACAGTACAGGCGGCTATCGGCGGAGTGCCGCTTGCAATGGGACTGCCGTGTGGAGAAATTGTTCTCACCGTTTCGGTGATTGCAATTCTGCTTACCGCCCCGCTTGGTGCTTTCGGTATAGATTTGACATACAACAAGCTTTTGAATTAGGCTTTCCCACCTGAATCCACGGTGCAAAAACCTACCCGCTGCGCATAATTGCCCATACTGCGGCATACTGTTTACAGGGTGATTTTATATGAATAAATCAAATTGTAAGCCGTATGTCTTTTGGATTGCGCTTTCAGAGGTAACAGGCATTATCGCAGGTATTATCACACGTAAAGGGATTGAATTATACAGCACTGCGGCGATAAAACCTCCGCTTTCGCCGCCTGCTATACTTTTCCCGATAGTATGGACGGTTTTGTATGCGCTTATGGGTATAGGTGCGGCGAGAGTGTACCTTACGCCCAATTCCTCAGAGCGCACACAGGGGCTTTTGCTGTTCTTGGTACAGCTTGTGTTTAACTTTTTCTGGAGCATAATCTTTTTCAATCTACAGGCATACGGATTTGCGTTTTTATGGATTATTGCGCTTTGGCTTCTCATAATCCTTATGACGCTCACATTCTACAAGTCTGATGAATTAGCCGCATATTTGCAAATACCGTATTTACTCTGGGTGACGTTTGCGGGTTATCTAAATCTTGCTGTGTGGATATTGAACTGATTTTAGTTTTGTGATGCAGATTTTACAGCACGTAAACACATAAAAAGAAAAGCATAAAAGACTAAAACCGCCGATTCGCTCGGCGGTTTTACTGCTTTATATACTCCAAGATATCACTCACATTACAATCGAAAATCCTGCACAAATCATCGAGTGTTACTGTGGTAATAGGCTTGTTGTGCTTCAGCCTGTCAATAAGGCTGCTGCTCAAACCGTACTTGTGTATAAGCGCATATGTAGTTATTCCCCGTTCCTGCATAGTGCGGTAGAGGGGGTTGTAA